>CAZVXJ010000134.1:0-8573 GCA_964631675.1 uncultured Alphaproteobacteria bacterium | reverse complement strand
TTTTTTTTATTTTTCGCAGCAGCTGCCCCGCCGGCCATCGGCATTGCACCCATCATCATAGGTGCGGCGGCAGTCACGCCAAACTTGTCTTCGAGAGCCTTTTTCAGCTCGACAAGTTCCATGACGGTCATTTTTTCAATCTGCTCGATAATCTGGTTCACGGTTCGCTTCCTTCTATTGCTTTGTTCTGAATTTCAATTGGACACTCTTCCCGAAAACTCAATCCCATGTGCCTGCACTTCAATGCGCATGAGACGCGGGGGTTCAGGATCAGGCCGCTTTCTTCTTCTCAGCAATCTGATCGATCACAGAGACAAAGTCACGCAGCACTGCATTCACTACATTGTAAAAACTTTGTACCGGGCCAAACATGACACCGATGATCAGGGCAATAGCCTGATCGCGGGACGGCAAGTCTTTGATTACTGCAATGTCTTTTGCGGTAATTGCCTTGCCTTCAAAGATACCGCCCTTCAGCACGAGCTTCTCATTCTTTGCAGCAAAGTCATGCAGCACCTTGGCAGGTACGGTCGGATCTTCATAGGCAAATGCTATTGCAGTGGGCCCGACAAGTTTCTTCAGAATATTGTCATCGTAGCCCTCATCCCGAAGTACCATTCTGGCAAAAGTGTTCTTGCAGACAAGGTAATCTACCTTGTTTGCATAACACGCCCGCCGCAATTCAGTGATCTCTTCAACGGTGAGACCCTTGTACTCGGTGAAATAAAGACCACGCGCTCGCTCAACCTTTTGTGTGAGACTTCCGACAGTCTCAACCTTCTTGGGTTTGGGCGGACGTTTGGTTGTTTCGATTTCCATAATGTAATGGGTTAGTGGTCGTGCGGTCGGCAGAGGCGGCCTGCGCAAGATCCGGGATTTTGACGCGAGAGACAGGCACCGAAGTACTCATCTTGAAAATCATCAGTACTTAATCAGGTTGAAATGCAGTCGGGAGAAGTCGTCCGTATTTCAACTATTGCAATAACTGGCTTACTTTACGCTGAGCTCGACTGCTGTTCTTTGAAGCTTGATACCAGGCCCCATGGTCGACGTCAAGTTCACAGATTTCACATATTGACCCTTCGCCGAAGCTGGCTTCAAGCGCATAATGTTTCGGAAAAACTCGAGCAAGTTTTCACGAATCTGCTGCTCGCTGAAGTTGAACTTTGCAAATCCAAGATGCAAAATGCCGGTCTTGTCGACGCGAAATTCGACCTTACCGGCCTTGATCTCCTTAACTGCCTGCCCGAGGTTAGGGGTGACCGTTCCAGCCTTGGGATTCGGCATCAGCCCTCGTGGACCGAGAATCTTGCCCAACTTTCCCAGCTCGACCATGGCCTCCGGTGTGGCAACAATCACATCTGTGTCTGTCCAACCACCTTTGATCTTCTCCAGCACATCCTCAAATCCGACGACATCCGCACCGGCTTCGCGCGCCTCGGCATCCTTCGTCTTCGTGATAGCGGTAACCCTGACAGTCTTCCCTGTGCCGTGCGGGAGAGCCACCGTACCGCGGACAATCTGGTCAGCTTTCTTCGGATCTACGTTGAGGCGAACCGCGATCTCTACCGTCTCGTTGAACTTTGCCGGGGTGGTCTTCTTCAGAAGGGCCACACCCTCTTCTATGGTGTATTCCTTTCGGGAATCGACCAACTTGTTGTTATTCGCGATTCGCTTTGCCTTCGACATCAGTCAATCATCCTTTCGCCGGTCTGCGAGTATTTTTCATACTCTCCCGGACATTTTTCTCCCCTCCTATTTTCAGCGGAGGGCCCGTGGAGTAATCTTATGGGATTCCGGACAGGCCGACTTAGCCCTGGACAACAATCCCCATGCTTCTTGCAGTTCCCATCACCATGCGCATGGCGTTCTCGACGTCATTCGCATTCAAATCTTTCATCTTCAATTCCGCGATCTGTCGAACTTGAGCACCAGTCACCGTCCCAACCTTGTTTCGGTTCGGAACTCCCGAGGCCGTCTCGATGCCTGCGGCTTTCTTAAGCAAGATCGCAGCCGGAGGAGTCTTGGTGATGAAGGAAAAACTCTTGTCTGCATACACGGTAATCACGACCGGAATGATCATACCGCGATCTTTTTCCGTGCGTGCATTAAACTGTTTGCAGAAGTCCATGATGTTCACCTGCTTCTGACCAAGCGCGGGTCCAACTGGCGGTGCGGGCGTTGCCGCTCCGGCGGGCAGCTGAAGTCTAATGTATCCAGTAATCTTCTTTGCCATGATCTACTTTGTTTTTATGATTTCCCCCCACTGCAGGCGGGAGAATTCCAGTGAACTATTAGGCCGTTCCGAGTTCCGTTGTCACCTGCAAGAAGTCCAATTCGATGGGTGTTGATCGGCCAAAGATTGATACCATTACCTTCACTTTGCGCTTCTCGAGATTGATGTCACGCACAACCCCGGCGAAATCCTTGAACGGACCATCAATCACCTTGATCGAGTCACCGATCTTGAAGGGTACTTCAACAACCTGTGTTCCCTCTGAACGCCCCACATGGCCCAAGATTCGATCCACCTCGTGCCGGCGAAGCGGCTCAGGCTTGTTCTTAGGGCCCACAAAATTGATAACTTGCGGAGTATTCATGAGAAGGTGCTCCGTGTTCTTATTTAGGAGCATCTCTATCATCATATAGCCGGGAAAGAACACGCGAGTTTTGGCTTTTTTCTTGCCATCTCGCATCTCAATGATGTCTTCTTTAGGAATCAGAACCTGCGTCAATTCCTCTTCGAGATGAAGTCGCTTGACTTCCTCTTCAATGAATGACTTGATCTTCTCTTCCTGGCCCGTAAACACGTGGATGACGTACCAATGAAGAGTAGTAGCAGGATCGGCAGCGGTTGATATCATTTATTCAAGTTTTCTTCCCGCGTTCACTGGAAACCGCAGGTGAAAGTTAACGCCTCATTGCAATATACAGTTCCGACGAACCGCCAGCCCCCGCTACTCCGCGCAAGAAGCTTATACCTCCCCGAACCGTCGCCCGAACCAGTCCGGCCATCGTCTTCGGTTCCGAGAGCAGGCAGTGATAGAAGGCATCAAACGCCACCGCTCCGCCCCGCTGAGGTTTCAATCCGGAGGACGACAGCACGGTGAGCATCGTGTCCGGTTCAAAATGATATAGGTGCCGTGGTGTATCCCATGCCACCCACTTCTCACCATATATTCCGGCATCGTAGGATCGAGGATTCGGTACTGCAAAGACTGCTCTTCCGTCAGTTGCAAGTAGCTCCTGCACTCGCGCCAGCGTTGATTTCAGATCGCTGACGTGCTCGAGCACGTGCCAGAAAACGATCAAGTCAAACCTGCCCGTGTCAGAGGGCACCGCTTCGATCCCACCATTCCAGACTGTTAGCCCGAGTTTCTCACGCGCAAACCGGGCGGCGTCTAGATCGGGTTCAACTCCACAAGTCTCGAATCCGAGGGAGCGAAATTGAACCAGCATTTCTCCAGTTGCACACCCAACGTCAAGGACTCGCCCGCCTGCCTTTGCACCGCGTGAAATTCGCTGTGCCTTTCGCCTGACGGTGAACCTGCGAACAAATTTGTAAACAAGGTCCCCAAGCGATGCAGATTTCCTGCTGCTTACGAACGGATCGTATCCGCTGGCGGCATAGAACTGTCCCAGATCAGTCTCTGCTGGCCGAGGATTAAGAAAGAGCAAATTACATTCTGCACATCGCACGATGCTGTAAACCGCCCCGGGCACAACATCGAATCGATCCTTGACTTGCCACTCAGCCTGATGATGAGTACTTCCGCACGACGGGCAGTCAGTCGAAACCAGCGTCACCTGAAGTCCTCCACCGTTACCGATGCAGGCACTGGCGTTTGAAACTTAGAGCAGTTGCTCAAGACCGAGCGACAAGAGTCGGTCCACAAGAAACACAGCTACACCCATCACCAAAGAAAGGATCAGGACAATTCTGGCAGACTCCGCCATTTCTGACAGAGTTGGCCAGCTGACTTTTGCCATTTCAAGCTGCACGTCTTTGAGGTACTGTGTAAATTTCTTAAACATGGATGTATTTTCTGTGCGGTACACCGCTCTGGCACGGCAGGAGGGATTCGAACCCCCAACAACTGGTTTTGGAGACCAGGACTCTACCGTTGAGCTACTGCCGTATAGATAACGCAAAGCTCAGGCGTACCGCCTGAACCTTGCATTACCTGCTTTTAACTGTCATGGTCTTGCGACCTTCCGATATTCCGGCAATCATGATCGCGTATCTGGACGCGTTCACCCTATATGAATTGATTACCGGTCCTGTCCTGCGATGTTACTCGATGATCTTGGTTACCGCGCCGGCGCCTACGGTACGGCCACCCTCACGAATAGCGAATCTCAACCCTTCATCCATCGCGATATCGGTGATGAGTTCCACCGTCATTTCGATGTTATCACCGGGCATGATCATTTCCTTACCATCAGGCAAATGAATCGAACCGGTCACGTCCGTCGTGCGGAAGAAGAACTGCGGACGATAGTTGTTGAAGAACGGGGTGTGACGACCGCCTTCCTCTTTCGACAGCACGTAAACCTGCGCGAGGAATTTGTGATGCGGCTTCAGCGTTCCCGGCTTCACGATCACCATTCCACGAGCAAGTTCTTCCTTCTCAACGCCGCGCAACAGCAGACCCACGTTGTCACCCGCTTCACCCTGATCGAGCAGTTTGCGGAACATCTCGACTCCGGTAACCACGCTCTTGCGGTTCAAACCCATACCGATAATCTCGACTTCTTCGCCCACCTTGATTAAACCGCGTTCAATTCGGCCCGTACCCACGGTACCACGACCCGAGATCGAAAACACGTCTTCGACCGGCATCAGGAACGGCTTGTCCTTCTCACGGACAGGTTCAGGAATGTAGCTATCCACAGCGGCCATCAAGTCCATAATGCACTTAGTAGCAGCAGCGTCGTCAGGCGAGGAGAGTGCATTCAATGCTGAACCACGAATAACCGGGATCTCGTCGCCCTTGTAATTGTACTTGCTGAGCAAGTCTCTCACTTCGATTTCAACCAGGTCAAGAAGCTCAGAGTCATCGACCTGATCGCACTTGTTCATAAAAACGACCAGAGACGGCACATTGACCTGGCGGGCGAGCAGAACGTGCTCGCGCGTTTGCGGCATCGGACCGTCGGCAGCGGACACCACAAGAATCGCACCGTCCATTTGGGCGGCACCGGTTACCATATTCTTGATATAGTCAGCGTGTCCCGGACAATCGACGTGAGCGTAGTGACGCTTCTCTGTTTCGTACTCCGTATGGTGTGCATTGATTGTTACACCGCGCTCTTTTTCTTCCGGCGCGTTATCAATGTCGTCGTAACCCTGTGCTTTCGCAAGGCCACGGCGGGACAGCACCTGCGTAATCGCTGCGGTCAGTGTGGTCTTGCCGTGGTCAACGTGACCGATGGTTCCCACGTTGACATGCGGTTTGGTGCGCTCGAATTTGGCCTTTGCCATGCTGCGTCTTCCTCCTTAGGAAATAGTTATCTTGAAAAAATCTTAGATTCGGCTAAACTGGAACCGGTTCATCCTTCCGGATCCACGATGGACATTCACTGGCCCCGAGCAGAGTGCCTCAAGCCAGTCTCGAGCTCGTGAGCGGGATTGAACCGCTGACCTCGTCCTTACCAAGGACGCGCTCTACCATCTGAGCTACACGAGCAAGTCTTCAGGTCATCGAGCGCAAACTTCCAACTCACGGGCATTTACGTATTCCGCAGCCCACACCCGCCCCGCGAAGCCCCCAGGATTTCTGGAATCTCGACCCGGTATTTATCAGCTTAGAGCGGGCGACGAGGTTCGAACTCGCGACATTCAGCTTGGAAGGCTGATGCTCTACCAACTGAGCTACACCCGCACACTCGAATCATGTCAAACAACACATTCAAAGCACAGAGAATCCCCGTCAGTTTAGTCTAAACTCTCGGAAACCTTGAACTTGAAAGTATGATTTTGGAGTCTTCAGTGGTGGCAGATGGATTCGAACCACCGTAGGCGTCTGCCAGCAGATTTACAGTCTGCCCCCTTTAGCCGCTCGGGCATGCCACCGTAATGTCATTGTCAAGGAAGACGGCAACCCGTTGCTGTGCCGATCCCATAGCCTGTCCTACTAGACAAAAGTAAGGTTGGCCGCCTCTTGACTCTGCGACGGCGCTTCGCTCGGAGCTGGCGACAGGACTTGAACCCGCAACCAGTTGATTACAAATCAACTGCTCTACCAGTTGAGCTACGCCAGCGAAGGGAACAGGCCTCCAAAAAAGGCAGACCGCAAGTTACGAACTTTATCGAGTCTTGTCAAGATGTTAGCGCCCGGAATCATGCCATTTGACTGACGAATTCGTGACATCTGGCGGAAATCGGTGAAATATGCCTCTCTTCAGCCTCCCCGGAACCACCGACGTTTTTCACGCCTGCCAGAAATAGGACTGGAAGCAGGTTCAATCCTGCACTCGATCATGAGCCTGAATCAGGCACATGCGCTTTCTTTGAGCATATCGTAACTTCCTTGCTTTGAGCGGAATCATTTCAACGCCCGCAGGAGTATAAGTGGCAGCAAAACTTGTCAAGGACACCACTCATGCTCCGCCGTCTCCACCGAACGACCTTTCTTTTGCTTCTGGGAATCATCGTCCTTGGATGCTCCAAGTTTGGTCATGATCGACTGCCGATTACCACTTCGTCAGAAGAAGCGCGCTCACTCTTTGAAGAGGGTATGGCCCTGGCCGACTGTTACCACCATGCCGAGGCCCAGGCAAAGTTTCGCAAAGCCGTCGAACTGGATCCCAATTTCGCACTCGGGTATCTGGGTCTGGCATTTGCAAACACAACCGGGGGCGAAAAATACTCGTCTATCGTTCAGGCAGATCAGCTGTCGCAGCCGACGAGCGGACCCGCGTCGCGCAGTGTGGGGTTCGGGATTTCCTTGATTGGGAGTGGCAGCTCGGATGCAATCACAGAGGCCAACAAACACATCGATCGAGTTTCTGAAGGTGAGCGGCTTTGGATTCGGGGCCAGAGAGCAGAGTCAGAGGGCGATCAAGCACTCGCAATCCAGTGTTTTCGCGATCTCGCCGCATGCTACCCTCGCGATGCTCGCGTTCACCGACTACTCGGTGACTGTTATTTCAGATTTGAGATCGTGGATAGTTCCATAGCATCCTATCTACGCGCGCTCGAGTTGGATTCGACGATGGCCGTTCCCTACAATATGCTTGGCTACCAATATCAGGCCAACGGTAATACCGAGAAAGCCGATGCCATGCTTCGACGGTACGCCGAATTACTGCCGAAGGAACCTAATCCAGCCGACTCTTATGCAGAGTTCCTGCTGATTTCCGGCCGCTACAAAGAATCTCTCGAGTTCTACCTTCGCGCACTGCAGCTTGATTCCACTTTCACGAATGCCCGAGTTGGCATTGCGACCAACCTCATGATGGCCGGAATGTTTGAAGCCGCCCGTGCTTCCCTCTATGCTCCTCATTCGGCACTCGTTTCCTCTAACTTCTTGACGGACGTACCGCTGACGACTATATCGCCGGCAGAATCCAGAGTTTCGCAGCTTAGCCCGGGCGAGCAGCGCATGCTGATGTTCGCCGAGGCGCTGTCGTATCTCTATCAAAATGTCCCCGACTCAGCAATCGCCGTTCTCGAGCGGCGTGCAACCATCGTGGACATGAAAGTGAATCCGATAGACGCAACTTACGACTTTGATGCTCAAGGGAAAATACTGAGTGAAATCGGAAGGACTGAAGACGCGAAATCGAAATTTGATCTCTGCCTTTCCACCATGGCCCTGGCAAAGTTACCGCGTCCGGTTCAGGCTCGTCAGGAGGCATTCCATCACGCACGAATTGGCTGCTGGGTTGCGCTGCCGTCAGGGGATTTGGAGTCCGCAAGGGCTCATCTGTTCGAGTTAGAGCGTGCGGTAATGGACAGCGCTTCTCCACGCCTACAGGAGCTATTGCACATCTATCGCGGAGTGCTGGCGACAGTACTCGAAGATTATGATCTCGCAGTGACCGAACTCAAGCAAGCCAGCCAGCGAGACCCGCTCGTCCTTTTCCACTTGGGCTATGCCTATGAAAAGGCCCGCCACTCGCGTGAGGCAATCGAATATTATCAAAAGGCTGCAATGATTCCCAGCCTCAACAGCCTCTCGCATGCATTAGTACTGCCACGTGTGCAATCCGCCCTCGCCCGCATGACGTCGTAGTGGGGCTACCTGCCGACCTGATTTACTGTCCGCACCCCAAAAACGCCAAGCCGAGTTCGTTCGGTATGAACTTACTCGGCTTCCTCTTTCATCGTTCACCTTTCAGTTTCAACCTTTCCGCCAGACCGTCTTCCCTCCCCTATCTTCCAATACAATTTTCTTCGCCGCGAGTTCGTCCCGAATTCGATCCGCCTCCTTCCAGTTTTTCGTACGGCGTGCTTCGTCACGCGCAAATACGAGCGCGTCAATCTCCGCATCCCCGGAATCCACTGCGTCCCACGGATAAATATAGCCAAGAACTGAATCCAATCCGCGCAGCAAGTTATGCACCAG
>CAZVXJ010000133.1:0-8589 GCA_964631675.1 uncultured Alphaproteobacteria bacterium | reverse complement strand
CTTGGGCGGTGAGAGACTCGAACTCCCAACCCCTTCGGTGTAAACGAACCGCTGCAACGGTTTTACTAGGGTTTCGGGACTTTTTGCCAAGATGCATATTTGTTCACCGACGTGCCTGTAAGTCATTACTCTGCTTAGCTTTTCACCATTTGTTAAGTGCATCTCATTTGCTTGTCATGCATTTCTGAGGTAGAAGATAGGTAGAAGATGATTCCAACGACGTTACATAGCAGGGAAGTAGAAGACAGGTAGAAGATAAGTCTTTTAGTCCCCACCTCGAGAGTCCAGGATCTTAATCATGACGAAAAGCTGCTTCAACTTCACTAAAGCCAAAATCGATCAATTAATTACACCGAGCCGTCCCTACGAGACACATCATGACACCGTGATTGATGGCTTGGTCTTGATTGTTTATGCATCCGGTAGCAAGACATTTCACCTCTATAAAAAGACAAAGGATGGCAAGCCGATTAAGCCAAAGTTGGGGAAATACGGCGAGATAACAATTGAACAGGCGAGAAAGATGGCACTCAAACTGCTTTCAGAGATGGCACACGGTCATGACCCTCAGAAGGAACGCAACAAAAAGAAATCTGAGCTGACTGTGGGCGAAATGTTCAACCAGTACATTGAAGACTACGCGAGGCATCACTGCGCCACATGGGAAGATTTGAAGAAGAATTTTACGCGCTACTTCGGATTGTGGGATGCTAGATCATTGTCTTCGCTTGAGAAGAAAGAAATAGTACGACGACTAAATGCGTTAAACGAAGAGGTTGGAGCTGCAACTGCCAACAAGTCATTGGACACGATACGCGCAGCCTATAACTGGGCGATCAAACTCGGCTACTATACCGGCAATAACCCGACGGAAGGCGTCACCAAGTTTCACACCCAAGCTCGGGACCGCTTTATACATCCAGAAGAATTCGCCAAATTTTTAGAAGCGCTGAGCAAATGCACAAATGTGGACATTCGTGACTATGTCTATCTCAGTCTATTTACTGGTGCTCGGCAATCTAATGTGTTATCGATGCGATGGGATCAAATAGATTTCGATTTGGCTCTATGGCGAATTCCGAAGACCAAGAATCAAGAGTCGCACACGATACCATTAACTGTGGCGGCTTTGGCGGTACTCGAGAATCGTAAGAATGACAAGGAATGGGTATTTCCTAGTAAGACATCATCAATCGGTCATATTGTCGAACCAAAGGTTGGCTGGCAATCAATTCTCAATAAGGCGGAACTTAAAGATCTTCGCATGCATGATTTACGGCGGACGTTAGGCAGTTACATGGCAATGAGCAATCAGAGCTTGCATATCATCGGCAAAGCGCTCGGCCATCAATCGCACACATCAACACAGATTTATGCGCGTCTTGCTAACGATCCAGTTCGCAGCGCCATGGAAAAAGCGCAGGCTGATATGTTTGCTTCTGGATCAACCTCAGTAGCTGACTTTACGCACAAGATTGCCGACCTTACGGACGCTCTCGATAGTCAGTCTTCAGATGGTTAGGGTTCTTGGCTTTGAACCAGTGCGATTAGCTTGTTACTTCAAACCGAGCACGGTTTTCAAAATCGCATTGGCGTCCGGTATACCCATGCCGGATATGGTCAGGTTGGTTCCCGACTCTTGTTTTGGTACTTGGGTGCAATGTTGAGCCATCGTGACGAGAATATCGCTGTTCTTCATAGATGGCTTGGCACTCAGACAGAGAGCGGCAATAGCCGTGTTCATCGGTGAAGCAGTGGAGGTGCCGGAAATTGTCACCGTCTTACCGGCCACTCCTGTGACGATGATGTTCACGGCTGGACCACCGAACCAGAGCGAATTGCCCACTACGGAGAAGGGGGCCAATTTGAGGGTTGAGTCGAATCCTGATGTGGGAATGACATAAACACTGCGTGCATTTGTGTCAAAACCATACAGGTCGTTGCTGGGCGAACAATTGGTGCAAGCAACGCCGCTGTTTCCGGCTGGAATGAAAAAGAGTCCGTTGTACTTGGTGTAGAAATCAACCACGGCTTGTTTAAAGGCAGGCTGTGAGTCGAGGTTTGTCAATCCGTATGGCGGCACAGCCGTGTAGCTGCAATTGACGATGCGCACTCCTTGCTTTTCCAACCAGAGCAGACCGCTCGTGAGCGTATAGACGGTGCCGTGGGGGTTGGTGGAACTGCTGATGATGACAGGATTGATCTTGGCACTATAAGCAATGCCGCAGCCGAGCGTGCCGTTATTTGTGTTGCCGACCATGAGCGACGCACAAGCTGAGCCGTGACCCACACTATTGTTCGACGTATCGGTGTCGTAATTGCCTGCTCCCGATCCGGTGTAGGCATTGAAGCCGGTCAAAATCTTTCCCTTCAGGTCGGCCTGATTGGCATCGCAGCCGGTATCCAAAAGACCGATCACCACGTTGTTTCCGCTGGGCGCTCCGGGCAAAGCCCAGGCCTTGGGCACATTAAGCACGTTGAGCCAGTACGACTGCGGATAGATAGGATCATTGGGTGCCGTGGCGGGGAAGGCATCGGGATGTACGTAATAGTTGAGCTGCACGGCAGAAAAGTCTTTCTTGTCTTTCGACAGCTTGCGGTAGGCTTCCTGCAAGTAACCAGGCTCCACTTCAACAAGATGGCAGGTGAAGTGGCCATTGCTGATGGTGTTCACTACCTTGCCGTGTACTTCTTGGATGGCATCACTCTGCTCATCTGCGTCGCCGCCGGCTTGCGGCACAACCATGAGCCTATTGGGCTCGCAATCGGGAGCTGCCACCACTTGCTTTCTCGCTTTGGCGAATTTAGGAGCGCGAGTCTCTGCATACTCTGGTGTACACAGGGCGACTGGCGCGGCAAGAGTAACAAGGGCGAGAAGAACAACGCATAACGGGCGCAGCATGCTCGAATACATTGTGTTTGCCTCTGTGATGTCAACGTGAACGCGATGAAAACGCGCCAATATAGTTTCCTACAATTAAGTGGGGTTTACAATAGCGAAAACCACTGGAGTGCATGGCTCTACGGGCGTCCCCTCCCTTTAGGAATGGCGCTCCCCAGAAGCGATTTAGGCACGATCGCGCGAGGCGTGTCCCGTTTGCTGAATGAGGATTTAGTTGGTGTTTTCTTAGTCGAGGTGTTATGTTTTGCGGTAGCTCCTGGATGCGAAGCGGAGCAAAGAACTTACTCCCCATCAACGAACAAGCATCCAGGGGCGAGTATTTAGGAGTTTGCGCGGTTCACTACGGGAAAGTCGGTACTGTGCGTCTCGCTTGCACTATGCATGAAGGCGACTGGAGCAGTTCTTTGGCGGATGCCGTTTGAGGTCGTCCAGGGCGGACTAGCTCCGCGTCTTACTGCGACCGAGCTTAGAAGCATTGGCTCGAATTTGGTCATCGTCCAGAATTTTCTTTGTTTGATGGCATTTTGAATTGATTTTCAAGGGAGACTCGAGTTTGAGACAAAATTTTGCGTCAGCGCTGTCAATGACACCATCTCTGTGATCGCCTAGTGGTTTTCTTGATCGAGATTCTTTCTCTTCAAATGTTTGTCAAGAAAATCGATGACAATTTTTGCATTATCAGGGTTGGCCAAAAAATGGTTCCCTCCGGCAATAATGTGCAAATCGACTTCAACACCGGCGGTTTTTAACGCTTGGTATAGTTCTTCACTCTGTGATGCTGGGACAACATCATCGGCATCTCCATGCATGATCAAGAATGGAGGTTGCCCTTTACACGCGAAATTTACAGGGCTAGCCATGCGCGCCAGCTCAGCTTTTTGCGTCGGAGTTCCGTTTAGTAATTGCTCAATCATGCCATGCCTAATTGGGTCCTCAACGTAATAGCTTGGTATGTCGGTTATGCCAGACCAGTCGATCACAGCTTGCACTTCAGTTGATATATTCGGAAAACTCGTCGAGCCACCTTCCATCGAACTCATACCGGTTGCCGTACCCACAAGAGCGGCCAGATTCCCGCCCGAGGAAGCACCGAAAACTGCAATGCGAGATCCGTCAAATCCATATTTGTTGGCATTCGCTCGCAGAAAGCGAATAGCCGCTTTACAGTCAAATAGTTGCGCAGGAAATGGAGCGTCTGTGCTGTAGCGGTAATCGATGCAGGCAAGAGCGTAGCCATACTTCACTAGAAAGGCTGGCACCAAAACACTCTTATCACCTTTAGAATATCCCCCACCATGAATCCAAACCACTAGGGGTGGAGGATTTTTGCAGGTTCCAGGAAGATAGAGGTCGAGTACTTGTCGATTGGTGGCAGACTCTACGTAGGGAATTTCTTTGAAGCGTTCCACATGCATTTGTTGCTCGGCACTGCTTGGATTATCTGATGAACGGTCCGAATTCTGAGCTGCTATGGGCAACTGCATAAGCAACAGTGGTGCCAGCAAACTCGCATACTTAGCGACGTCAACGGTGCGCATCGTTCCTCTCTTAGGGTATTTGGTGCTTACTATGCTCCCCGTGCATGCCGGGCATGTCCATCTTGGTATGATCCATCTGCATGCCTGGCATCCCCGTAGGGATTAAATCAATTGTAGAGCGACCATGGCAAGTTGCTAATAGGCTATACCAGTCTAGGTCCGAGCACAGCGCGGTTTTCTGTGAGGTGCGTTATCAACCCTTACTCTAACGGCAAGCCGAAGGGGCATGAATCGGTCGCTGTTGTCAGATTTTTGACAACTGGGTGTCCGTTCACTAGAACGCCGTCCACGAGAACATTCGCCGTGGAGCGAAGCACGATGCCTATTCGGGTGACTCGTTCTCCGAACGGCACACCTAACTGTGATCGGGTAAAAAACAAACGTGTGAATCCATCGGGACTCGTTCCTGCAAATGTGCCATTCGAGCAAGAAGTAAAGAATACATTGCCACTAGTTGTCTCTACCAAGACATAGGGACCGCCGGTATTTGTGCATCCATTAGTAAGGAATGCGAAATTGGCAAGACCAAATTCGGAACCGTCCGGACTCTCAATTAGTCCGCCGGGAACATCGTCAAACGGAGAATCTTCAACGAGGTCCAAGTGCAAGGGAAATCTTTTCCCGACTCTTGCGAATTCGGCGAGATTTACGTCATCGAGTTCGTCATCTTCGCAAACGAAAGGAGTCATCACCAGATGATGCGAATGGTCGTCGTGAGCAGCTTCGTCTGAGGATGTGGTCGAGCTAGTAGATGTATCGTGATGATGACCGGTGCTGCTGTGAGTGGCGATGGGATGCTCGTGAGTGCCGGTGCTGCTGTGAGTGGCGACGGGATGCTCGTGACTGCCGCTGCTGCTGTGACCGCTGATGGGATGTTCAGTACTGCCGATGTTGCTATGACCGCCAATGACTGCATGATGGTGGACGATGTCGTGATCGTCAATGTCGTGAATATGACTACCATGATCGCCGATGCTCGACTGTGCGCATGCTGGCACCATCATCAACGAGTAGCCGAAAGACAGTGCGCCGATGCCCAATATCCGAAGTGTATTGCTCATGATTCTCCTGCTGATGATTGCTGGTTAGGATCGACGAAGTAATTCGCAGAAATACCATTCATAATCGTATCCTCTTAGATACCTCCCACACCGGGGGATACCCTTAATCCTGCATGACAACAGGAAATTTTCCTATTATCAGTCAGTCCGTTCTTGGCTATGAGCTTTTGTTTTAACCGCTTGAACCGGCATGCTTTCCATTTCAGGGGTCGCTACCCGCTTACTCTGGATTTAAAAAATCAGCGTCGTCACCATCAGTAGTGGCTGCGTCTAGGCAATTCACTGCTGATCGTGAAACTAGGCTTTATCAGCTATGGCATAGCGCATGTTCTTTGCTCTTGTTCTCAAAACGGTTGCCTTGCTGCTTCCAAGCGCCACGGGCGATTCTGACTTTAACTGCTGGGGTGTGAAAAATACCATGAACAAAGCTGGCATCATAAGTAGAGTCAGCTCTGTGTGCTGGTAAACATTCCACCGATAACAATGACTGTTCAGAGCAGAATCTTCACATCTTCATATTCGGATCCATCTTCATTTGTTGATCCATTGGCATTTTCTTGGATGAGTTCTTTTTGTCGGAGCGCTTTGTAGTCGCGCTTTGAATAGTGTTTTTCGTTGCCTTTGGTGTCGTCTTGTTAGAAGGTTTCTTCTTTATTGTTTTTGGCATGTCACTGTGTCCGTTCATTTTCATGCCAGGCATATTCATGTTGCCATGGTCCATCTTCATTCCTGGCAGATCCATTTTCATACCAGGCATGTCGCCGTGATCCATGTTCATGCCTGGCATGCTCATGCCTGACATTTGACCTGGATCTATGCGATGCGACTTGATGTCTGCCATGAGCTTGTCGTACTGCGCCGGTGGTAAAACACGAACAAGTGTCATCATCCCCTGCAACGCAGCGGACCAGTTTTTAGCTAAACCGTTGTTTTCTGGTTTCGCGACGGCAGCATCCATAGGCATCATCATCGTTGCATCTTGTGGATATCCGAATGCTGTTTTCGTATTGGCGTCGCTGCCTAATGGCGATGGGGACTCAAGAGAGGAATTAGGCACTGGTTGGCCGGTAACTGGCGTATGTCCGATTGCATTTGAAGTATTTTGTTCTCTGTCGGCACTGATACCCATTCCTCTGCCCAACCCGGGCCCTAAGGTTTCGGAGCTGGCTGCATCTTGTCGGACGATTCCCATTCCTTCTTGTTGACCCATACCGGCATGCATGCCTTGTCCAACATGGGAAAGTGGTCCAACGCTGGATACCATGTTGTTCATCATGTGATGAGGCAGATGACAGTGAAGCATGAAATCACCTGGATACTTGGCCTCGAACTCAACATCGCGCGCTTGAGCAACCGCCACTAGCACCGTATTTCCTGGATACCAAGCAGATGGCTGCACACGTCCGCCTTCGGTTCCCGTGACGTAAAACTGATAGCCGTGCAAATGTATAGGATGATGATCCATGCCCATATTGGCTATTCTGATTCTGACACGATCTCCTTGTTTGCAAATCAGCGGTGTTGTTGCGGGAGCAGCTTTGCCATTGATCGTAAGCCAGTTATATTCCATAGCCATAGAATTCGCAATTTGATTGTTAGGCAAAATGGCAAATTCTTGCACGAGTAGCCCGAAATCTTTCTGGACTGGCGGCGAAAAACTTGTTTTTGGATGAATAATAAAAAGGCCGATCATACCCATCATTTCCTGCATAGCACCATGGGAGTGATAAAAATATGTGCCGTTTTGATGCAAAGTAAATTCGTAAACAAACTGACCACCTGGTTTTACCGGCTGCTGACTGATGAAAGGCATTCCATCCATCGGGACCGGAATTTCAAGGCCGTGCCAATGAATAGTAGTGTCTTCCGGTAGGTTGTTGTGAAAGATAATGCGAACGTGATCACCTTCATTTACCTCGATTGTTGGCCCGGGTACGCTGCCGTTGTACCCCCATACCGTCACCTTCTTTGCTGGCCCCATCTCTGAACCAGGAAGTAACTCACGTTCGACTACTTCAGCAGTTAAGTTAAATACCTTCACGCCATTTTGCAGAGTCGATGGCAAGTGAGGCACGTCGGGCGTAACCACAGATGGCTGTGACATCATTCTGGGATTATTGGTAACAGTGTGATTTGCTTGCTTACTTGCCGCCAAACAAGATAATGGTGACACCAATCCCAGTACCAGAGACAAACAAAGAAACGAATTGCGAAACATACAATAATCACCCTTTAGAAATGTAATTTAGTATTCGACGAGGCCTGCTGTATCGACGCCATTATCGTGTCCCGTTCGAATTGCACTTGGGGCACCATTTAGTTCGAACTGATTACCAGATGAAGTTTCCGGACGGGACTGCGGTGCATTTAATCCGCCAGTAAGAAGGAATCCTTCTAGTTGTGTTCCGTTTTGCAGAAGACCAACCACTGCTCGCACATATTGTCTTCTAGCCTGGAATAATGTTCTTTGAGCAATAATGACCTGCGGATACGACGCACTCATCGTCTTGTACTTGTCCATGTAGAGCTGAAATGCCTCTTTTGCATTTGGCAATATAAATTTTTCATAGCGCTGAACCGAATCGAGTGTGTTTGCATACTCTGTCGAAACCTGCGACAAGCGCATGGTCAAACCAAGCTTCAATCGGTCATACTCGCTTTGCGCAAATGCCAGATCGGCCTTTGCAGTCGCGATTCCGCCCTGATTGCGATTCCAGAGTGGAACAGAAAATCCGACCTGCATATTCATTTCTGCTCCTGTTCTTTTAGGAGCCCCTGATCTTTGACTATTTCCTGAGTCGAGAAACTCGGAGCTATAGCCAAATCCGCTGCGAAGAAACATATCTGGATAAGGCTCCGCCTTTGCTCGGGCAAGCACCGCTTTTGCTCTATCAACCTGGACCTGGGCCGATCTGAGTTGCGGGCTTTGAGTCAAAAGCTTGTTCAAAGTCTGCTCTTCGTTTATTGCAGGCAGTCGATCTTCCAGCGACCCGATTAGCCGTGTAGTAGGCGGCGGCAAAGGCTTTCCAACGACCGCCGACAATTCTCTTAGATTTTGTTTCCAGTTATTAGAGGCAACCAGTAAATC
>CAZVXJ010000132.1:0-8614 GCA_964631675.1 uncultured Alphaproteobacteria bacterium | reverse complement strand
GACGCGGCGCGGCGAGCTTTCTGGTGAAAGCCACCACCGTGCTCACCACCTTGTTCATGCTGAATTGTCTGGGCATGGCGGTGCTTTCAACAATGAATCGCACGACAGCGTCAGTCACTCAGCAGGCCGTGCAGAGTCAGCCCGAAAGCAACAGCCCGGTGCCTTCGATTCCGGGCGGTCAATCGCTGAATGAGGGTGCGGCCACAACGGCTCCCACGGGAGAAGCTCCGGCGAAGACTCCGTAGTTTGTTCCAAGATCAATCCTGGACTTTCGATTTTGGATTTTTTTCTCCTGCCCGAGTGGTGAAATTGGTAGACACACTATCTTGAGGGGGTAGCGCCGCAAGGCATCCCGGTTCGAATCCGGGCTCGGGCACTCCACGTTCCTATCCCCACGCGCACGCGTGGGGTTCTTTGTATCCAACCACCCGCAGGTGACACATGAAAGAGCCGATCACAGATTACACATTCACAGCATTTCCCGATCACAAGGTCAAACTATCCCAGCTTTTCGGCGGCAAGGATGAATTGATCGTCGTGCACAATATGGGAAAGAAATGTCCCTACTGCACGCTGTGGGCGGACGGGTTCAATGGGGTGATTGAGCATCTCGAAGATCGGGTTCCGTTTGTGCTCGTGACGCCGGACGCTCCCGCTGTGCAAAGGGAGTTTGCCGAAAGCCGCAAATGGAGATTTCACATGTACTCGGCCGAAGGAACACAGTTCATCGAGGATATGGGCTTCGGCACAAAAGAAAAACCCGAACCCGGATTTTCTGTTTTTCTGAAAGAGAACGGACAAATTTTTCGCGTGGCCAAGGACGAATTCGGTCCCGGTGATAAATACACTCCGGTCTTCAACATGTTCGAGCTGCTGCCTAAGGGTGTCGGCAAGTGGGCTCCGAAGTATTCGTACAACCGCTGAGTTCCTTAATCGCGCGCATTGGGCCTACGTCAGTCAACATCTTAACACAAAATTCATTGTCGAATTTTCGGTGGACAAGAAGAAGAATTCTCTGTACCTTGGAAGCATGAGTTCACGGTCACTACCCAGTCGCGCTGAAATGATTGCCGCGGTCAACGCATCGGACGCAAGTTTCGACGGCGTATTTTTTACCGCCGTGAAAACGACGCGCATCTTCTGCCGCCCGTCGTGCCGCGCGAAAAAGCCGCTCGAAAAAAACATGCTGTTCTTCGCCACGGCCAGTGAAGCCCTCGCAGAGGGTTTCCGCGCCTGCAAGCTGTGTCATCCGCTTCGCACTGAATCCGGCGAACCCGCGTGGGTGAAGCAACTGCTCGGCGAACTGGAGAGAAATCCAACGCGCAGAATCACAGATGACGATTTGCGCGCGATGCAGATTGAACCCTCCCGCGCACGCCGCTATTTCAATGAGCAGTTTGGTATGACGTTTCATGCCTACGCAAGAAAAAAACAGATGGCACGCGCGCACTTGCAGATTCAACGTAACGGCGATCTCGATGACGTCGCGCTGGGAAACGGCTACGATTCGCACAGCGGATTTCGCGAGGGCTTCAAGAAAGTCATCGGCGCCGCGCCCGGCAAGAGCCGCAACAAAATGACCATCGTCACGAAACTCATTCACACTCCGCTGGGACGGATTCAGCTCGGTGCAACCCCTGAAGGGCTGTGCCTGGCAGAGTTTGCAGAAGAAGGCAGGGTGGAGGGCGAAATCGCCGATTTGCAAGTGCTACTCGATTGCGCGGTTGTGCCCGGTACGAATGAGCATTTGCTTGCCGCCGAACAGCAATTGGCCGAGTATTTTGAGGGCAGGCGAAAAACATTTGAGATTCCGCTGGTCACTCCGGGCACAGCCTTCGAAACACAAGTCTGGCGCGCATTGCAAGAGATTCCCTATGGCCAAACGATTTCCTACCTCGAACTCGCGCGGCGAATTCACAATCCCAAGGCCGTGCGCGCAGTCGGTTCGGCGAACGGGCGAAATCGCATTCCCATCATCATACCCTGCCATCGCGTGGTCAATCACAACGGACAACTGGGCGGCTACGGCGGCGGTCTGTGGAGAAAGAAGCGGCTGTTGGAATTGGAAGGCAGTGCGATAGTTGCTGATCAAAACTCTGAACTTGTGTTTTGAGTTTTCAGTTTTGAATTTTCTCTTGTTCATACTTTATATTTCATCTTTCATATTTTATCTGTGAAGCCCTGGCTCGCATTTTTATATCTTGGACTGCTCGGATGGGGCGCGTCGTTCATGTGGATCAAGATCGCCCTGGAAGAAGTCGGACCCTGGACGCTCGTATTCTATCGCGTGGGCATTGGTGTGGTCGGCTCGTGGATTGCCATGCTGATCATGCGAATTCCGGTGAAGCTCACGCGCGATCAATTCAAGACGCTCGTGCTCTTGGGACTGGTAAATTCCGCTCTGCCGATGACGTTCATCTCCTGGGCGGAGATTCACATCAGCTCGGGACTCGCGGGAATGCTGAATGGCACGCTGCCGCTGTTTGCGATTATCTTTGCGCACATCTTTCTGGATGACGACAAGATCACGCAATCAAAATTAAGCGGTCTTGTCGTGGGATTCGCCGGTATGGTCGTGCTGCTCTGGGACGACATCGAACACGGACTTTCGGGCACGACGATGGGCATCGTGGCGATGATCGGCGCGGTGATACTCTATTCGATTGCGGGTATCATCACCAAGAAGAAGCTGCATGGGATTCCTCCGGCACTGATGACGTCGGTTGCGCTCTCGGCAGCGCTTGTGTTCATGTTCGTTATGACTTTGATACTGGAATCACCGATCAGAATTCCAGGGAAGCCGATGACATGGGTATCGCTGCTTTGGCTGGGGATTTTCGGCATGACGCTGGCTTATCAAGCACTTTATTATTTGTTCAAAGTCTGGCCCGTCTCGAAGATCAGCATGATCACCTATGTTTTTCCGGTAACGGCGATTGCACTCGGAACAATTTTTCTGAATGAACCACTAACTTGGAAACTTGGACTGGGCGGAGTGCTCGTGTTTGCCGGAATCGCCATTGTAAATTTCGGAGGGATACGGAGCAAGACGCCTGCTTGAATTTCTGGTGTGAGTAATGAAGTTAGACTGACCCGGCAAACTGCTGGGTCAGTTTTTTTAGCTGCCCTTGTATTTGGACTCAAATGGTATTACTTTGCCTATAATATCTCTTTATTCCAATAGCCAGTCATCTCCTCTGCAGAATTATCGGGTTTCCAATAAGTTGCTTCTAAAATTTCAGACAAGAATCAGACTGCTGATAGCGGTTTTCCTCGTGCTAGGATGGCAAGAGGCACAGTCACAGCTCAGCGGTGCACTCTCAGGATCACTCGGGCCGGGGTCGTTTACGGTTGTGGGACACATTTCTGTGGCCGCCGGGGATTCGCTGCGTCTGCAACCGGGCACCAATCTGAATTTTGTGGGAGTGTATCGGTTTGAAATTTTTGGAACGTTGAAAGCGGAAGGAACACCGACCGATTCGATTCGCTTCACGTGTGACACAAGTGTTGTGGTGCTTCGCTGGAGAAAGTTGCGATTCTTCAATGCAACGAGTTCGGGAAGCCGGTTAAGCTACTGCGTTATTGAGCATGCCCGCGGAACCGATGTATTCCCGCAGTTGAATGGTGGCGGAGTCTTCTGTTCGGCAAGCAGCCCCGTATTCGAGCACTGTGTCTTCCGTCGCAACAAGTGCGATCTCGCGGGAGGGGGTGTTTATTGTACCGCATCATCAGCGATTTTTCGCGACTGCCTGTTCGAGAGCAACGTAGCGACTGGCAACGGGGGTGGCATTTCACTTCAGTCCAACTCGACGGCGACACTTGAGCGCTGCCTGTTCATCGGAAACAGCGCAACGCTTGGCGGCGGAGCCATCACCCAGACAAGTTCGAACGCTATCTTCCGCTATTGCAGATTTCTGGGCAACCATTCGACAACAGACGGCGGCGGCGTGTATGTCTTTGGAGCATCGCCGCAGATTCTGGACTGTCACATTCGGTACAACGAAGCCCTTGGGACCGGCGGTGGTTTGGCGGCTCTGCAGTCGACCTTGCTGATCGAGCATTGTTCGGTTGATTACAACAATTCCGACACCAGCGGCGGATCGGTATACCTGCGCGACGCATCACCGCGTCTGATCAGTTCGCTGATCATGCATTCGAACGATTTCGGTTTGTTCATTCGCAATTGTCCGTCAGCTCAGATTGAGTATTGCGATTTGTTTGCGCACCCGCGCGGGAATATCGGATTTCACAATGGGAGTCCGTCACAAGGACCAGCCGGGCTGGGAGTTAAGAGCACACGCAATACCAACCGGGATTCGTGTGACTCCTATTTCAATATCCAGTTGGATCCGATTATCCTTGACACGGCTGGCGGCGTGTACACGTTTGATCCGTGCACGAGTCCGATGTTTGGAGCGGGTAAGCCCTTGCCGACTTCGACAGCGGATGCGCTAGGCAATATACGTCCCGATCCAGCAGGCAGCGCACCCGAGATTGGAGCCTATGAGGATGAATATGAGCATAAGGCTCTGCGCGGAGTGCTGAACGGAGTCTATGGACCGGGACGATACTTAATCTGCGATTCAGTTACGGTCGTCTATCCAGACAGCGCGCGGCTGCTCGCGGGTACCACATTCCAGTTTGCTGATTCATTTCGATTCATACTCACGGGCAGGCTGCTCGCGGAAGGCACGCAGGATGATTCGATTCGCTTTACGGCCGATACATTGACGAATCCTCGCAAGTGGAGAGGATTGCGATTCACGAATCAGAACAGCTCCGGCAGCCGATTGCGTTATTGTGTAATAGAGAACGGACGGGCCACGGGCAGCTCTGCAAATCAGCGCGGCGGTGGGGTGTATTGCTCATCGAACTCCAATCCTCTATTCACGAATTGCGTGATACGTCGATGCCGCGCCGACCAATTTGGCGGCGGGGTCTACACCACGACCTCAAGTCCGGTGTTTACCTCCTGCCTGATAGAACGGTGCAATGCCGGCACCGAAGGAGGTGCCTTCTATCTGACGAATTCATCGCCACAGGTGTCGTTCTGCACCATCAGCGGCAACAGCGCTTCAGGTACGGGCGGAGCTGCCTGGATCAGTTCCGGATCACCACAGTTCATGCGCAATACCGTAACGGGAAACAGTGCACCTTCGCAGGGCGGTGGGGTGTATATGATCAGCACGACGGCAAATTTCAATAGCAACATCGTCTCACACTCGACTGGCATTGGCGTCTACTTCCGGAGCAGTGCAAGCTCCGTATTCCGGCATAACGATGTTTCGAACAACAGCGGCGGAAACATCGTGCTCCATTCATTGAGTCCCATACCTCCCCACGCCCCCGCCGGAATCGGAATTAAAACTCAGGTTAACGCAAACGGTGACTCTAGCGACGTATACGGCAATATTCAATTTGATCCGCTTTTCCTCAACCGTACTGCAGGAGACTTTCACCTGCAAGACGGTTCGGCTTGCATCGATGCCGGTGATCCGGTGATCTCACATGATGCCGATAATACCGTGGCGGATATAGGTGCCTACTTCTTCGATCAGACGCCTCCTCCGCCTCCTGCACGAATAGACAGTATTGCGGTGACGGGATATGAGGGAACATGTGACACAGATTTCGAAGTGGGCGATACACTTTGTATATACGTGCAGACTGATTCAAATGCCGTTTCGGTGCTGCTTGATTTTTCCTGCGTCAGCGGACTCACGGCAGCCGATCCGGCTCAGGATTCACTCTGGCTTGCTGAATATGAAGCGATAGGAGTGAATGGCAGGGGATGGCGCGGCTGCTTGCCGATTTCCGAAACAATTGTAGACACTCTTGACAGCCTGCGCAATGTTTATTCGGTCGCAGCTTTTGAGAGTGACTGCCAAATTGGAAGTAGTCATTACATTCTGAACGTCCGAGCTTTGAACGTGAACGGCCTGATTACGGAACCTGCACGGAGCTATAGCTGTGCTGTGAATGTGCGGTTGCTCCCGACTCCACCACCTCCGCCGCTCATGCCTGCTGTGATTGAGAGTATAGAGATTCGTAATATGCTCGACGAGTGCGATTCGCTTTTCCAAGACGGCGATACACTATGTATTGCGATCGAGACGGATACGGCTGCTGCAAGCGTCCTGATAGACTGGTCATGCCTGCATAATTTCAGCTCCACACTGCCCGACTTGGATACACTCCTATTGACCGAATTCGCCGTCGATGTGAGCACATTTCGACGATTGTGGCAGGGCTGCATTGAGATACCGGCGGGAACATATACTATTGCGGATAGCTCGAGAAATTCGTATATTGCAGGGTCGCACGAGCCGGATTGCCGGGCGGAAAGCGGGCAGTGGATAGTTGCAGTGCAGGCCATGAACGCAGAGGGGTTTGTCAGCAAGCCGGAAATGACTGCGGCGTGCATGTCGTTCCGCATGGTGGAGACTCCTCAATTGCCTCCGGATTCAGCCGAAAATGTAACGATTTCATACGTGAGCGGATCGGTTCACCTCAGCTGGGAATCAGCAGCAAGTGTGTTTTACATTTATGGTGCGGATTCGGTCGAGGGTCAGGCCGTATTGCTGGACACCGTGAGTGTGTCCGAGTGGACGGATCCCGAAACTGAAACACGGCCGGAGCGATTCTTCTACTTTGTGACGGCGGAGCTTCCGTAGGAAAGACGGATGAAGGAAGGAAATTGTTCGATGAAGGTCTACATTTCAATTTTGACTATGAGCGCAGTGCTGGCATGCACTGCGAATCTTTTTGCACAAATCAGTTTTGGCGGAAATCCCCGCAGCTTCGAGCTTGCAGTTTCGGCGAACGTTCCCACGCGGACGCTTGGCGAGATCGATGTATCTGCGTTTCTTGCTGAAGACGAACTGGCCGGCAAAGATGAGCCGTACAGGTTCGGCGCGAGCATCGACGTCCATTTTGCACTGGACAACTCAGGAGTTTGGACCGACCTTGCCGACGGTGGCAGGTTGTGGCGGCTGAGGATTAGTTCTCCGGGTGCGTACTCCATCAGTTTGTTGTATGACCAGTGGTTCATTCCCACGGGAGCCGATCTATTTCTCTACAACGATGATCGCTCGCAAGTGATTGGTAGATTCACGAGCGAGAACAACTGGTACGACGGAACGAACATCACACAGCCAGTGGCAGGCGATGCCATCGTCCTGGAGTATTACGAACCTGCGAATGTGTTCGGCGAAGGCATGCTCTCAATTTCCAATGTGGTCCACGCTTACCGCAATCTGTTTGGCCGGGCGGATCGAAACCCGCTCGATAATTTTGGCGACAGCGGCACGTGTAACAACAATGTGAACTGCCCGGAAGGTGCGCCGTGGCAAGCCGAGAAGCGGGGAGTGTGTATGATCTTGACCTCGGGCGGCTCCAGAATTTGCACGGGTTCAATGATCAACAATGCGCGCGGAGACTTGACTCCTTACTTCCTTACGGCTAACCATTGCCTTGGCGGCAACAACACATGGCAGTTCATGTTTAACTATGAGAGCCCCGGTTGCCCGAATGTGAACGGCCCGACGAATCAAACCGTATCCAATTCAACTTTGCGCGCGAGTAACGCGGCATCGGATTTCGCGCTGTTGCAGCTCTCGGCTCAGCCGCCGCTTGCTTACAATCCATTTTACAATGGCTGGAACAATGTGGATGCCGCCGCGACGAATTCCGTTTGCATTCATCATCCGAATGGCGACATTAAGAAGATTACGTTTGACAATCAGGCCCCGGTCAGCAGCACATGGAGTGGAACTCCGGCGAATTCGCACTGGCGAATCTTGAACTGGGATGACGGAACAACGGAGCCAGGCTCTTCGGGGTCGCCGTTGTTTGATCAAAACCACCGCATCACCGGGCAGCTTCACGGTGGCACCGCATCGTGCTCGAACAACATCGACGATTATTACGGTAAGTTCTCGATGTCATGGAATTACGGGACGACACCCGCCACGCGACTTCGCGATTGGCTTGATCCGGACAGCACGGGACTGGCGGTGCTCGATGGACTGGATCCGCAGGGCCTGGGGCGGGTTACCGGTACGGTTAGACATGCCGGAGATGCATCGCCACTGGCAGGTGTGTCAGTCTCAGCGATTGGAGAAGCACAGAGTGCTTCGACCGACGTCAACGGGAACTACCTACTCTTTCTCGGTGCCGGAACGTATGAGCTGGTGTTTGAGAAGTGGGGATTTATCAGCGACACCATTACAGGAGTGTGGGTTGTGGACGGGGATACAACGGTTCAGGATGCGAATCTCACTCCCGCACCGGTAATCAGTGTGCTCAGCGAAGATTTTGAGAGCGGTGCACCGGGCTGGTCGCATTCGGGTGCGGGCGGGTCGTGGGTGGATGAATGGCATATCTCCAACGAACGAGCGCAAAATGGTTCGCAGTCTTACAAGTGCGGCAGCACGACGACCGGGAACTACGCGAACCTGAATGATGCGAGACTCATTTCTCCGGTCATTGCTTCATTGCCAGCCTCGGCGAGATTGGAATACTACCAGCAGATTGAATCGGAGATCTCGGGCACGTTCCCGGATTCCGCCTATGACGGCGGCGTGATTGAGCTATCGGTTGACGGCGGCGAGTT
>CAZVXJ010000131.1:0-8626 GCA_964631675.1 uncultured Alphaproteobacteria bacterium | reverse complement strand
CGAGCAAGACGCCAGGGAAAACCCGGCTGATGAACTACTTTCTGATCGGCGAAGACCTGTGTTACTTTGTCGATCTGCCGGGATACGGGTATGCTCAAGTCTCTGGAGCGATAAAGCGCGAATGGGGGGAGAGTATTGAGGGCTATTTGCGTGAGTCGACCCGGCTTGCGTTGGTCATCCTGCTGATTGACTCCAGGCGTGAACCCACTGAACTTGATTTGCAGATGGCAGATGCACTTGCGATCTATCACAGGCCTTGGATTGCAGTGATGACTAAAGCCGACAAATTGAAAATGGGTGAGTTGCAGAGGGCCATCCGGAAATTATCTGCGGTATTCCAGCCTCTCGGTGCGCAGAGTGTCCTGCCCTATTCCGCAGTCACTCATGCCGGACGCGATGAACTTTGGGAATGCATTTTTCAGGCCCGGAAAGCGATTCGCGCAAACTAGTCTCGACACAAAGAAAAAGGCGCAGCAAGATTAGCTGCGCCCTTCCCCGGTGTTCCCCGCTTTGCGGGGATTTTTTATTTCGTGAAGACCAAGAGTCCCTGCCCGCGGTCGGTTACGAACAGCCTGTTTCCATTTGGATCGCAGTCGAGCGCAGACGGATCAACGGCATCCAGCAGTTGAACGTATCTGGGCGCTGAAGGGTTCGAGACATCGACGATATAGACGCCGTCGTTGACATCAATCAGTGCCGCCATGCTTCCCTGAATGACGACATCCTGCAGGCGATCAGCACCAGCAACACTCAGTGAGCCAGTTAGGACAGGTGTGTTCATGTTCGTCACGTCGAGCACAAGGACATGGTACTGTGCGGCGACGACCAGATGTGTCTCACCGAGCCAGGCGCAATCGTAGGCGATGCCCGGCAAGTCGATGTGACTCAAAGTATCACGCGGCGTACCTTGAAGAAAGTAAACTCCCTCGGCGCCACAAGCAATTGCAAATACGTTATCCGACCGCCTGCCAAATCCCCTAATTTCACCCTGCGGAGGGAGCCAGGCGGGCTCCACGAATTGCGGATCGGCCATCCAAGTTGTGTCCGAGCTTTTCACCTTCTGGCTGACAAGAAAGCCATCGTTGAAATCGGAAGCCCACGCACGAATGGTATCTTCATAGGACTCCACTTCAAAATCGCGAAGCGGTAGTCCATAACCGACTCCTACGATGTAAGTGTCCTGATCCATAGAATAGAAATAGAAACCTGTCTGCGGATCGTCGGTGCCGATCACCACAAACCGGTGTACCATGTCAAGGGCCACAGTTTCGCATGTTGAATTGGCGGATCGAAGCCGGCGTGAATATTCGACAGAAATGCTGCTCAGATTGGCAACATTCAAGACGAGTACTCCGGAACGGTCATCCGCAATTCCCGCGAAATCACCGGAAACATCAACATCCTGAGCGACTCCGGGTGTGGGATATACCGCAGCGAGCGAATAGGGAGGTTGATCCGCCTTATTCGGCTCGTCACACGAAATGAACATGACGGTCATGGCAACCAGGATGATAATAGACAGGGTCTGAAACAGTCTGGAGGAATTCATTGGAGGTAGGTTAACTAGAGATTCAACGCACTCAGGGTGCGCTCAATATCGCGGAACGATTCGAATGGAATGAATGGACGGTTTGATGCGGTGCAGCTCGCTGCGAGCGAACCAGTCGCGAATAGCAATTCTGCGTGCACGGACGGACAGACATCCGTATAACCGTCACCGATATAGACTACTTTCAGACCGGCAGCCTTGGCTCGAATCAAGTGATCACATTTGCAATGACTGCATTTGTCTCCGTGGCGCGGGCCGGTAAACGGGACGAAAGACCATTTGTCCTCAGAGATGACAGCATCATTCGCCAGAATCTCAACGTGCTTAACCGCAACGGTGTCCAATAATTCTGCTATGAGACATTTGAGACCAGATGAAACGATCACGAGCGGGATTTCACGAACGGCACACCAATGCGAAAAATCGGCAAATCCTTCACGAATTCGGACTCCGGACAGAACTTCATCTCTTGCCCGCTCCCAAGAGACGCGCAGCATGGATACTTCCCTAGCCATGACCTCGCGTTCGCTAATCTCACCTTTCCAGACCAGTTCGTCGAGTGCCTTCCAGTCTCCGATTGCGTGCTTTTCGAGGAGGAACTCTACTGCATCTGGAATGGAAATCGTACCGTCAAAATCCGAAAAGATCGTCCAGCCGCTCATTAGCTGAGTGACAAGAAATAGCGGTGCAATCGAGAGTCCGGGGTCAATTCCGGGTGAAACGATGACGCCATCCAACGCCCTTGGCGCACGCACACCGGTTCCTCTCCGTGCCATGCCAGTACGCGCACTTCATTTCCCAGCCTCCGGATTCTTGGGGCGCGAATAAAGATTCCATGCAGAGGTATTGCATGATCTTCAAGATCGCTACTCACGCGCAAATCCGCTTCAAAGGAATTGAGCTGCCTGCCAAATCCATTACGGTCCACGTCGACATCCATCCATCCCAGTGGCCGCACGCGTTGGTCGGCAGAGTCTTTTGAGAGCATCACCATCCCTGCGCAGGTCCCCCACACGGCGGATCTTTTGCCGAATTCCTGTAGAGCTTCCCGTAGTTCAACCGACATCACCTTTGTCATGGTTGTACTCTCGCCGCCCGGGATCACCAATCGATCCACGATGGTCAGATCCCGCGCGGTGCGGACTTCGGCCGATTCCACTCCCAATTCGACAAACTTCTCGCGGTGTTTTGAATAATCCCCCTGCAGCGCGAGCAATCCGACACGCATGACCTACCAGCCGCGCACGGCGAGCAATTCTTCCGTCTTCATGGTACGCACGTCCAGCCCGGGCATGGCGTTCATCAGACCTGTGGAAACTTCTGCGAGTTTCTTCGGGTCCTTGTAGTGGGTCGTCGCAATGACAATTGCCTGCGCTCTTGCTACGGGATCATCGCTCTTGAATATTCCTGAACCGACGAAGACAGCTTCCGCTCCAAGTTCCATCATGAGAGCTGCATCGGCCGGTGTCGCAATTCCACCCGCAGCAAAATTCGGCACGGGTAGTTTGCCCAATTCGCGCACTCGTTTCAACTGTTCGAAAGGCGCACCCAGTTCCTTGCCATAAGCAACCAATTCAGCATCGTCCATTGTCATTACGCGTCTAATCGAAGCTTGCACCGTCCGCATGTGGCGGACAGCCTCCACGATGTTCCCTGTGCCCGCCTCACCCTTGGTACGAATCATTGCAGCGCCTTCGGCAATCCGCCGAAGTGCCTCGCCCAAGTCACGGCAGCCGCAAACAAATGGAATCTTGAATTTGTGTTTGTCAATATGGTAATGCTCGTCAGCCGGAGTAAGCACTTCGCTCTCGTCAATGAAGTCCACTTCAACGGCTTCGAGAATCCTCGCTTCGACGAAGTGCCCGATTCGACACTTTGCCATCACGGGAATGGACACGCACTGCTGAATCTCGCGAATCTTTGAAATATCACACATCCGTGCAACCCCGCCGTCGCGCCGAATGTCGCTCGGCACGCGTTCAAGGGCCATGACGGCGGCCGCTCCGGCATCCTCGGCTATCCGCGCTTGAGAAGCGTCGGTCACATCCATGATAACGCCGCCCTTGAGCATTTCTGCCAAGCCAACTTTTGTGCTGAAGGTTCCTGTGGTAGACATGGAAATTCTCCGGCTTACTTTAACAGAACGATTTTTTGCACACTGCGCTCTTGATCAGATTCAAGCGCAAGGAAGTACACACCGGAAGAGACATTGTCCGCATCCCAGATGACTTGATGAACTCCGGCAGAATAGTGACTCTCGGCGACGACTGCCGATTCGCGACCCAGCAGACTAATGACTTTGAGACTGGCCATTGCAGGACGCGGGAGAGAAAACTCAATCGTTGTCCGCGAATTGAACGGATTGGGATACACGGAAGTTATAGCGAGATTCTCCGGAACCGGCAAACTGGGCTGATCTGCGTCCATGACAAATACTACGATCCGAACATCCACGACGGAATCGGGACACGCATCGGAGTTAAGGCGCACCACTCCTGAATAGTCAAATCCGGCATTGTTCAATGTGTCCGGTGCCACGTGAACAACGAATGAAAAAGTCTCATCCGGTTGGATAATCGCTTCTGTCGGTGTAACGGAGAGCCAGGGATCATTGGGAAAGTTACCGGTAATGTTGGTGGTTACGTGTAGCGGGCTATCGCCTGAATTGAAAATAGGAAGCGACTCCGTCGTTTCCATTTGATTTGATGCAATGATATTGAGCGATGAGACTTCCACTTCTATCTGCGGTCTGCGCAGTGCCAAGTCCACCACAAGAGTTTCCGCGCGCACAGCTTCCAGGGCCACTACTTGTGTATCCGCCCAACATGGAGAGGCCGTTTCAAGCGTAAATACTCCCGGTGCCGTGAATATCGTGAACTGGCCTGACGCATCCGTTTCGGTGCGAATCCCATTCTCCACAAGCCGCACGACCATTCCCGATATCACAACGTCTTCACGAGCTGCCCTGACTGTACCCATGATTACCGCGGGAATTCCAAGAACATTTGAATACAAATTCAGGAGGCCCGCATCATGGTCTGCCGCCAGCAGATCCTGGTCCCCATCGTTGTCATAGTCAGAAAGTGTAAGCCCCCAAAGTGACGCTCCCCCAGCGATGTTCAATTGTGTGAGCGTTCCTGTACCGCCGTTTCGCCACCATCGTATGGTGCCAGTCTGAGAAATTGCGGCGACATCAACGTCACCATCGCTGTCAAAATCGGCCGTCTCTATTCCGCGCGGTTGATAGAATTGATCATTAATAATATGTTCGACAAATGTGCCATGTTCAAACCATGAAACGCGTGGATTCGAAGCGGTTCTAAATCCACCCAGCAGGTCAATATCCCCGTCATGGTCAATATCGCCGGCACCACAGGAAAGCGTCAGTTCACTGTTCGCCGTAACGTCGTGCCTCACCCAGTTTGTCAGTGTAACCTGCTCCAACCAATCCAATCCGTGATCGGTCGCCGCCACTGCATCCATGTCGCCGTCCAAGTCATAGTCTACGAGAGCTAAATCGTAGGGATGCCAGACATCGCCCACCGCAAAAATCTCTGTTAATACGCCACTTTCCTGGCGGAATCCGCGAACGACATTTGCACTCCATTCAGCCGTTACGACGTCCTCGTCTCCGTCACCGTCCATATCCGCTACGGAAACTGCAAATGGACGACCACAACTGTCTCTGAGCGTTGATACGGTGAATGGATCCAATCCTCCATTGCCATGCGCAGTCAACAGCAGAAACTCATTCCAGGCAAAGTCCGAAACTACCACATCAGGGATACCATCGCCGTTGAAATCGCCGGCAGCGAGATTTCGAAAACTGCCGGATCCACCTGCAACCGTACGCGTTGCGCGCTGACCGCTGGCAAGCGTTTCGATCCAAAATAGTACTCCCCCGGGCTGCCCAGTCGAGACCACCACATCATTGTCTCCATCGTCATCAAAATCGCCAACAGCACTCGAATAGGCGCTGCTCACCAGATTCGAAAGCACCAGCGCATCAAAACCCTGAGCCCATGTACGTGCCGGGAACACGGCAATAGCGACCATAGCAATCAGAGCGAGTGTCAATCCTGCCGTTCTCCGCACGGTCGGAAACTCCCTTGAAGTAAGTATCAATGTAACAAAATGAATCAACTAGCCCGAGAATCTGATTGACAGCAATTCAATCAGAATGAAAGGCTATTTCAATAGCATTAACTTCACAGTTTGTACGTGCTCACCGGATTGAATCCGCGCGAAGTAAATGCCCGAAGAAGCACCCAAGGGTTGCCATTCCAAACGGTGCACTCCAGGCTCCAACTGTGAATTCAGTATCGTGGACACAAGCCTGCCTTCAATGTTGTAAACATCGAGAGTGATTTCACGCTCGTGATCAACCCAAATTTCCAGTGTTGTTGCTGAATTGAACGGGTTCGGATAAACACTGGTAATTCCGAATTCGCCTGGGACCATTCCCGCAGGGTTTGTCGAAGCAGACCAGGTGACAATCGTCCAGCGCTCGCGCGATTGCCGCTGCATTACGGGTTGCCGACTGCTGACGGTAACAAACCACTCAACCGCCTCCCCTTCTTCGATGATGGGGTGGCTGGCAAAATTGATTGCTGCAAAGGTGTCAGTAATCGCCGGAGTGACCAACTCGGTGTCGGGAGTTACAAAATGCAAATTGTAAAGAATGGTATCGAGCGCATCATCATCGGCCGCAGCAAACCACCGGAATTCGCTCCACGGCTGTGTCAAGACTAAGCCACTGTCAGGCGACACGAGACTGAACGGCCCGGACGAATCAGGAATGGACCGGTAGAATACGCGATGACGTTCATCACAGATTCTGGTGTTGTTAAAGATGTCTTGGGCGATCACCCGCCAATAAATGGCCACTTCATCGGTATCACTTCGCCAGATGAAATGCGAGAAATTGAGTGGTCCGAATGGGATACCCTGCTGGAACATGGTATCAGAATCCAGAACCAGGGCATAGCGCACCGCGTCTCCTTCGGGATCGATGGCTGTTTCCCAGTCAAAGAAGATGGTATCGGATGTGACCACTGCCTGATCCGGCGGTGAGAGCAGTGAAAATTGCAAGGGCGGCTGCTGACCCGGGGCGTTCGGATCGAATTCAGTATAGAGATAGAATGCGCGATCTTCATTTCCCACACGCCGGCTGCCGCAGACGTGATAGCGGAAGCGGGCATCTTGCGCGACTGAATTGAATCGACAATGTGATTCGCCCGGCAGCATCAGCGTCCAAAGACTGTCTCCGTTCGCCCGATACTTCGCGAGGATTCCACGTTGGGTTCCGGAATCCGGTCCGGCGACATAGCCGGTTACCACGAATCCACTGTCCAAATCTGAGGTGCGGCATATTCCGGTTGCCGTTGCGCTACCCGTACTCCGCCAGAACCGGGACCAGAGACTGTCACCCGAAGCACTGGTGGCAAGAATCCAGATCCAGTTTTGAGTTGAGTCGGTGCCAAATGAGTTTGACGTTCCAACCACAACTCGGACACCGGATGCCAATTGCGTCGCGGCTGCGGCTCGGTCCATGCGCGGCCCGCCGAACGCTCGATAGACTCCCGCCTCACCCAGCGTATCCGCTGCCAATTCGAAATAATCACGATTCCCCGCGTGGCTGATTGTGTCAGTCGTGCCGTAGAGAAAAAGTGATACGCCGTTGTAGTTCAATGCCGCCGTGCGCCAGGCCATCGGAACCGTAATTCGCCAATCCTCTTCGGTGTTGAATGCCACTCGCATCAAAACACCATTTCCCACCTGCGAACTGCCGGAGTCTTCATCGCCGGCCACAAAGTACCACCCGGGCCGGTGCTCTGCAATCGAACGAATAGTCTCATTGACTTGATCGGCACCATACTCATACGAGCCTATCAAGTCACCGGAGACTTCGGCATGAATCATCCGGTAGTTTAGTAACCCTGTTTGTGAAGTTGTCCCCGCGTACGTGACTCCGCCCCCGGAGTCAAAACACATCGCCCGACACTGATCCGCGTTGCCGAATCGGCGGACATAGACGGTGTCCCCAGTTGAGTCTACACGAACCGCAAAGTACTGATACTGTGAAACAGTTGATGTTCCGGATAGCAACAGGCCGTTCAGAGTGTCGTCCGGAATAACTGCAATTGAGAAGAATTCCGCACGCTCTGCGAACGTGTGCGTGAAAGCCACATCCGGCGGAACCGCACCAACAATCCTGACCAGTCCCACGCACAACACGAACCACAAGTTTCGCATCTGCATCATTGCACGGCCCTCCCTGACCGTCTCACATCCTTGCTCTAGATCGCACGTAGCGCTCAACTGGTCGTGCATTTCGCAATAGCTATCGCGAAATCCAGCCGGCGGGTAGTTTAACGCGCCTGACCATCCCCATAAAGCTATGTAAGTTACCTATTTTTTCTGATGTTGTCAAGACGAGCGGGGCCATTATGCTCGGGCACCTGATTTGCAATTCATGCACGGTACTACGATTCGTCCACAAAAGAAATGTGAGGGCATATGAGGGGTATTTGGAAGGCAGCAGGAATTGGCGGTGGACTGGCCGCCGTCACCTTTGGGACGTTGTTGCTCACCAGCAGTCTGAAGTCCGCCTCAAAACAGGCAGCCAGTACCGAAACTGTCAAGCTGCAAGCCATGGCTTCCGAATGGCAGGTGCAGATCGAAGCTGCACGTTCCACGTTTCGCGAACTCCTCCTTCGGCACCATTTTATGAGCCTTATGGACCGACCGACTGAATGGGCTTCATGGAGATCGTCTGACAAATTGAAGCAAATCCGCGACGCCTGGCCGGAATCAAGCGGTTCACCAAGAGCATTGGTCCTGTATAGCTCGAAAAATGAAGTGCATAGCAGTTTTGGAGACAGTCTGGGGGTGGGTCGTTCATCGCTCCAAATGGATCGTGCTGATTGCGATATCGCATTGTTCGGCGGAGAAGCTGACACTCCGGGTTACTTTGCGCTCCGCTACCGCATGCCCAATCAGTCCGGACACGAGCCAAACGGATCGTGCATCGTTGTGCTCTTGGATCCTACAAGCGTCTTATCCGTTCCCACGCAA
>CAZVXJ010000130.1:0-8626 GCA_964631675.1 uncultured Alphaproteobacteria bacterium | reverse complement strand
GGAGTTTGCGCGACGTGTTGTGGAGACTGGCGCAAAGGATGAAGGGTACGTCGAAGTAGTTAGTGGTCTGAATGCAGGCGAGCGTATTGTCACTAAAGGTGCGTACAAGGTTCGCCTTGCATCGCTGAAAATCAGCGCGGCCGATGCGGGTCATGCCGGTCACGGACACTAAGGAGCAAATCAATGTTTGAAAAGATTATCAGGTTCTCGCTTGAGAATCGCTTCATTGTCGTACTGGCTTCAGTACTGATTCTGTTCCTTGGATATTTTGTAACCTTCAAATTGCCGGTTGATGTCTTTCCTGATCTAACAGCTTCCACTGTAACTATCCTGGCCGATGCGCATGGGATGGCGCCGGAAGAGGTGGAGACGCTCGTGGCCTTTCCGATTGAAACGGCCATGAACGGCGCTTCAGGAGTTCGCCGCGTGCGATCCTCACTTGCTACCGGCCTTGCCGTGATTTGGATTGAATTCGAGTGGGGTACGGACGTGTTCCAAGCGAGACAAATCGTGGCTGAGAAACTGCAATCGGTGCTCAGTCTGTTGCCTCCGGGAATGGACCCGCCCATGATGGCTCCGGTTTCCTCTCTGATGGGTGAGATCATGCTTGTCGGAGTGTCGAGTGATTCGCTGCCGGCAATGGAATTGCGGTCATTCGCAGACAATATCTTGAGAAGGCGGTTGCTTGCCATATCGGGAGTCTCGCAAGTTGTCGCGATTGGCGGGGAGCGGAAGCAGTATCAAGTACTGGCAAGTCCCGAGCGACTGGCGGCATATCAAATCAGCCTTGACGAACTGCAGGAAGCAGTCAGCAAGTCGAACATGAATTCCACCGGTGGGTTCTTCGTCGCAAGTGGTAACGAATACTTGATTCGCGGCATTGGACGCATTGAAGCACTGGACGACTTGAAGCGTGCCGTCGTCGCTGTTCGTGACGGGAGTCCGATTCTGGTCGAGCACGTAGCTGACGTGCAAGTCGGTGCCGGAACAGTACTGGGAACTTCATCAGTCAGTGGACGAGATGCCGTGATTCTCTCGGTGCAAAAGCAACCCAATGCCAACACATTGGAGTTGACCAAACGGCTGGACGAGATGATCGCGGATATGAAGTCGTTCTTGCCTGCAGACGTAGAGATAAATAACCATGTCTTTCGTCAAGCTGACTTCATAGAGGTCAGCATACACAATGTGGTAGATGCACTGCGCGATGGAGCGATACTTGTTACGATTATCCTGCTCCTGTTTCTGGCAAACATCCGCACGACGTTCATCAGCCTGATTTCCATTCCCTTGTCGTTGATTGTGGCAATACTGGCGATGTATTGGTTGGGGCTGACTGTGAATACCATGACACTTGGGGGAATGGCCATCGCTGTTGGTGTATTGGTTGACGACGCTATCATCTACGTAGAGAACGTATTCAGACGGCTTCGCGAGAACAACGCGTTACCGGTGGAAAAGCAACGACCATCTCTCGTGGTCATCTTTGCGGCATCCAATGAAATACGACAGCCAATGGTGATTGCGACGTTTATCATCATCGCGGTGTTTGCACCGCTGTTTTTTATGTCGGGAATCGAAGGCCGGCTCTTGCTTCCACTAGGGTTTGCCTTCGTGATTTCCGTGTTTGCATCGCTGTTGGTCGCTGTGACCATTGTCCCGGCTCTGAGTCTGTACTTACTTCCCAAGATGAAGCGCAAGGCAGCGCATGAGGAAACCTGGGTTGTGCGCAAGTTGAAAACGGGATACCGCCCAACACTGGAATGGGCTCTGAAGCGCGGAAACTGGGTGATTACATCCTCGTTAGTATTGATTGTGGTCGCATTAATTGTGTATGCGCAACTCGGACGCTCTTTCCTTCCGGAATTCAATGAAGGGTCGGCTACGGTGATTTGTATTACGCCACCCGGAACGTCCTTGCAGGAATCAACGGATATCGGCGAACTGGTTGAAAGAAAGCTCATGACACATCCGGCAGTACTATCCGTGGCTCGACGAACGGGAAGTGGGGAGCTGGACGAACATGCCTTCGGAAGCAACCAGACCGAGCATGAAGTGCGCTTGAAGCCGGAGGGATTTCAAAAGGAGGAGGTATTTCGTGAATTGCGCGAACTGCTTGCCGATGTGCCCGGCACAATCATCAGTATCGGACAGCCGCTTTCGCACCGGATTGATCACATGTTAAGTGGAACGCAGGCCGCGCTTGCGGTGAAGATATTCGGCAGCAACCTCTATGAGCTTCGGAATATTGCCCAACAAGTAAAGACGCAAATGCAAACGGTAGACGGACTCGTGGACTTGGCTGTGGAGCCGCAAGTTGACGTGCCGCAGCTTCGTGTGGAGATGAATCGGGATGTAATGGCCATCTACGGAGTGCAGGTGGCTGATCTTGCGGAAAATATCGAGACTGCTTTTAATGGTGAAGTTGTCGGGCAGGTGCTGGAGGGACAAATCCCCTACGACCTTGTGGTTCGGTTTCCCGAGGATGCACGTAAGGATGATGAACTTATTCGCACCAGTTTGTTTGCGACACCCGCCGGGCCGCAAGTACCCCTGAATGAGATGGCAAAAGTGTATCGCGCCAGCGGACCCAACTCGATCAGTCGAGAAAATGTGAGTCGAAAAATCGTGGTGCAATCGAACATTGCAGGTCGGGATCTTGGAAGTGTCGTAGAAGAGGTGAGAGAGAAAGTAAATGCCAATGTGAAGCTGCCCGAAGGATACTTCGTTTCCTACGGAGGACAGTTCGAAAGTGCAGAGGCAGCGAGTCGCATCATCCTGTTGCTCTCCCTTCTGTCGCTGGGCGCGATCCTTGTCCTGCTCTACATGGAGTTCGGAACATTTCGCGATGCGTTTCTGGTCATGGTCAATCTACCGCTTGCATTAATCGGAGGCGTCTTTGCCATCAAATTTACCAGCGGCATCGTGTCCGTTGCAGCGTTGGTGGGCTTCGTGACGCTGTTCGGAATTGCAGCCAGAAACGGCATTCTGATGATCGCCCACTTCCACGATCTGATTGACAAGGAAGGTATGTCGGCACGCAGCGCGATCATCCGCGGCAGTATGGAGCGAATGAACCCGATTCTAATGACGGCTTTATGCGCCGGACTGGCGCTGCTTCCATTAGCCTTAGGTGGCGGACAACCGGGCAAAGAAATCCAGACGCCGATGGCGATTGTCATTTTGGGCGGTCTTCTAACATCAACTGCGCTTAACATGGTCGTTCTTCCCGCCTTATACTGGAAGTTTGGAGCCAAGCGCAAGGCTGAGGAGTCCATTCTTGAGGAAGTCGTCGAAGCCGAACACCGACTTGGGTAATACGTGGCACGCTCCGACATGTACCAAAGCTGTACTGAGCATTTGCCCATCGTGTGGATAGCGAATCGTTCTTAAATCGCATGCTCTAAATGGTCTGGCTTTTCGATTCCCGCGCCTCCGATAAGATGCCCCTGCCAACTACACAGTTAACAGGGACATTGTGTTGTCTGGCATTGGGTCGTCACCGAAGTGTGCCTTATGCGTCACCAAGACACTAACAGAAAACCGGTAAGATCGATGGGGTACATCAAGCAAAAGCCTGTAAGCGTCATGCTTACAGGCTTTGTGTTAATGTGATTTGCGCTTGGGTCTAGGTTGCTCGTCTCATGCTAGGCGCTATGACTCCAGGGTCATCTGAAAGCCCGTTTTGAGTTCAGCGATTTGAAGTGCCGGACATGTCCAGGACAATTGAAATCGAACGCGGACTATTCTCTCGAAAGATCGCCACGCTCCATAACTCCCGGTAAGTCATCATGCCTAAGCTGCGGCCTCGGACTGCATTCCAAGGTCACAACAAAATACGCCCGCGCTTCAGTCTCGGTCAAGTAGGATATCAACCAGTTGCCCGGCGTCACATCTTTCTCCGCGAATCGAACATAATCATCGGGGAACACCGCCACCGGATCGGTGCTCATCCATACGACCGCCAAGCCGGTTGCAACCGCATTGAATCGGACAACCACACGCGGGGTGTTGTCTAAACTGTCATCGAAGCATATCACGACGGACTGCGGACGGGGACACGTATCCGCACCCGCTGAGATGTCAAGTGTCACGGGGATTTGCGTTGCCGGATTGTCCGGATCATTGCTGTTGATTGTGATCACACCTTGATACACGCCATGCGAAAGCCCACTCGTGTTGTAGGTAACCATCAGATTGGGACCGCAGCGTCCGCCGCGAAGCTGCCCGGACGCGCCTGCATCTATTGTTAACCAATCGGGGACTACCGGAAGGGTGACGTCAAACGTTGCGTCATAGGCCAACGGACACAATCCGCCGTTGCAAACGGAAAACGAATCCTGCACAGTTTCGCCCGGTGAAAGAACTTGTGTGAGCGACTCCGCACCCACATTCAGAACGGCTGCCCCGGAGTTACAGACAAAGTTTCTTAATCCGTTGGGACCGAATGAAATGTCCAGGAATTGACCGTTGCCAAGATCCGTTCCGGTTATTTCGGCAAAATCGCCCGTCATTCCTTCGTAAGTAATCAATTGAAATGTGTCTGCTGGAGTAGGAATGAAACCGGGAACTCTAAGGATGTCCAGGCTGCCTCCAAAGTGAACCATGCCCTCCACAAGGAGCTGATCGTATTCCTGTCCTGCCGCTCTTCCATTCAGATCAATCATCAAATGACTGCTCGCGCCAAGAGTCAGATTTCCGCGAATCGTCAAGACTCCCGGCGAAGCACCCGGACTGATGGTGCCGTTATTCACAAAAACAGCTTCGCTGACATCAAGTATACCGCCGCCGTGAATGAGGCCACCGGCTGCATTCTCGAAACTGCCAAACACTTTCAGCACGGTGCCGGGATGAATTTCTATGTCACCGAAATTCGTTCCGCCATTCTGCAAAGTCAGCGTGTCACTTAGCACGTCAATGAATCCGCTGTCTGACAAATTAATGAGCGTCGGAACGATTTGCCTATTGGTCAAAGACAGCAGTATACCGCCGCCTCCATTGATCTGGCCGCCATTTTGTGCTGCGCCGTTTCCTCCAATCTGTGAATCACCGAGTAAATCGATTACGCCGGACTGATTGTTCCGAAGCGTGTCATTGACTGTCACGCGTGCGCCGTCAGCCAATGAAATGTTGCCGCTGTTCTCCATTCTTCCATTCAGAATGAGTTCGGAATCATCCCCAATATTGATATCGCCGTTATTGTTGGATCCGCCGCCGAAAACAGAACGACCCAAGATATCAATCGTCCCGGGTGTGCGAAATATTCCCGAGAGGTTGATGATAAAGATATTGAGGAAGCTTGTGTCGTTGGGCGAGCTGATGAACATTTCGCCATTGTTGATCAGCGTGTCACCCAAACCTTGAATCGTAATCGAATCGCCGATGGTCAGAGTGCCACTTTCCTCAATGAGAATTTGACCGCCGTTGATAACGTTCAGCGTTCCCGAGCCGGAGAAATTTCCGTCGCCTCCGATGACCAAGATCTGATTGTCAATTTCGGAGCTGTCCGGTCCACTGAGCGTGATGGTCCCACCGGGTGGCACGACGAGGCTATCGCCCTCATCGCCGCCGATGCCGCCGCCGTTCCAGACATAATCCTGCACGACCACGATATCGGCATTCGCCGTACCGCCGTTCATTTCGAAATCGCGCGTATAGATAATCCGGTCCGAATTAAACACCGCGGGGTCGTTAATCTGCAGGAAACTCAGTGTGTCCAGCGGATTGTTCGACGGGAAGAATTCTGTCAAGCCGCCAAACAGTCGAAAATCGCCGGTAAATCCAAAAGCACCGTTGAAGTCTATCTCACCAATCGCGACCGTAAAAAGCCCCTCTCCTTCAACGAGGGAATTCACCGCACTGGTTGGACCAAACACCCCCCCCCAGACTCGTAGTTCCGCGTTCGGTGACACCGTCACCGGGCCGCCAATTTCGTTCTCCGTGACGTCTGATTCAAAATGCAGAGTTCCTTCCTGAATGTTGACTTCGCCGCTGTTCGCGCCATTCGGATCATTGTAGGCAATATAGAGGCTGCCCATGCCCGATCCGGTGTGCCGTAGTTCACCGTAATTTGCAAGAAAGGCGGTAACGTCCGCATCCGACACCGCCGCCGAACCCTGCATTTCAATCAAGCCAAGCGTGTCAATGTAAATCGATCGGTTGATGCCCAGCAGGTCGTGGACCGAGACCCATGCGCTGCCGTCAAATATCACATTGCCGTTCGTGTAAAAATCCCACACATCCAGAAAGCCGGCGTTGAGCGAAAAGAACCCAATGTTTTCTTGCTCATATAGGCAATACAAGGTCAAATTAGCCAGACTCGACTTGATCATCGTACCGCGATTGAGGAGCTTGCTCGTCAAATCCGGATTTGCGACACCGTAAAAGGAGACAATGCAATCCGCTGTGATCGTTCCTGACGTGTCGTTGACCAGGACGGTTCCGTCTGCCAAATCAACGATTGTGTTTCCCTGGATGAAATTAATCTGGCCGCGATTGACTAATGAGTCGCCCCAAAACCGCATGATGACGAGATCGCCGATGGCTTGAATGGCGGCATTCTCTCCTATGTTTCCGTTCTCATTAACGTTAAAATTTGCTCCGGCGAAGAGTTGTATGGTCTGCGTACCGGAGGCAGCGCCAAAATAGAGTGTGCCGCATTCGGCATTCAGACCGCCGTCAATGGTGTATGTACCGGGAAGACTAATGTCCACGCGGTCATACTGAGTCGGCACGGTATTCGGCGTCCAATTCGCTGGATTATTCCAATCACCGCCCGCCGGGTTGTTCCAATAATGGTCCACGCCCGTCACGACTATCGTCGCATTTATGATTCCACCCTGATCATCAAGATAGCGCGTGTAAATCGTATGGCTGGAGTTCAACACGACGCCGTTCAGGATCGTGATAGACTGAAACGTATCGAGTGGCAGCACAGACGGTTCCAGGAATATAGTTCCGCCATTCAGATTCAGATTTCCGGTAAACGTAAATGCGCCCGGATACATGTTCATTGTCGCAGACGTTGAGATCGTCAGTGTCCCAGTATTTTCTGTTTCCGAATGAATACTGCTCGGATTCTCAAACCATCCGCCGCCCACCGACAACTCCGCTCCGTCGCTGATGGTCACGGGCCCGTTGAAGCGGTGACCATCGTCGCGGTTTAGTATCAATCGTCCTTCCTCGACAAACAGCGCGCCCGTCGCATCATCACCATTGTATTCGTAGACGAGTTCGACCGTGGCATCTCCGGGGCCGATTTTGTGAATCTCGCCTTCATTTCCAAGATTTTCCGTGACAGCCGTTCCCAAAAACCAGACGTGGCTGCCAATGTTCATCACTCCGTTCGGGCCGACATAAAGCAGATCGCTTCCTCCGAAAACCGTCGTCGTCGTGGAATCATGGAAGTTCATTACGCCGTCCGACACAAGCTCCTGAATCTGAAGCTCGTAATCAAAATTCTCGCCGTCATAGAGATCAAACTGCGCGTTGCCGCCATGATGCCACGGCACGTCCACGGTCAATGACCCTTCATCCCACTTGGATATCGAACCCCAGTTGCGCCAGACCGTGCCAGTACCGGACACATGCGCCCAACCGTTAAACGTCATGCTCGCGCCGTTTTCGTTATTGAAGTCTCCTTGAAAACTGCCTAAATCGAGTTCGGTGAGATTGTCAAAAGTGATTGCCCCGGAGTTACTAAAAACATCCGCACCCCGCCATTCTATCTCTGAAAGCGGATCAAACACATGCAGGTATCCAAATTCTCTGATGCTGCCGCTGTTATGAATCGTGAGTTTGCCACCGTCAAATACTTCCAGCGCCTGATCGCCGCTCAGCGAACCAAGACTAAGCTGCCAGCATTCCGCGGGAGTCTCGATTTGTACCGCGTAAATCCCCGGAAAATCTATCGCCACCGGACTGAGCATCGTCGGCACGAAACTCGGAGTCCAATTAGCGGCAGTAAACCAGCTTCCACTGATTGCACTGTTCCAATGTAACTCAGCTTCGCGAATACCGGCCAATACGCCTAACGTGGAGGTCTCACCGGGAAGGCCATTGGTTCCGGCTATGTAATAAACTCCTGTGGTGCTGACGGTGGCATCTTCGGCTTCGTCATTGTCGCCCGAATCGTAAACAAATGTCCAAATAGTGTCGAGAGCACTATCAATTTTCAAGAACCAAAAGTCCTTGTCAAATTCGGCTGTCCCATAGGTCGCACCGATTAGAAACTCGCCTGAAGCAAGCCGATGAATTGAATTGGCATAATCATCGTCCGGTCCTCCGAAAGATGTGTTCGTCAAACTATCCCCGTCTGCATCAATCTGGAGCAGCCAAACATCGGTTTCGCCGAAATCGAGTAGTGCCGTCACAGGAAATGTGGAACCTGCGATCAGGAAGCCGCCGGGGATTTCCGTGATTCCAGACCCGATTTCGTCGTATACGTCTTGGCCGTACATGCGATCGGAAACGAGAACGCCCTCCGCATCGGTAATCACGACTTTCAACTGCACGAGATTCGGATCGTCATAGTCATCGCCGCAGAAGACAAAATTGCCGTTCGCCGCCTCGACAACATCCCGGCATGAGGCAAACACGGCGCCGTAGGAATCGTCCCAATCAATAT
>CAZVXJ010000129.1:0-8680 GCA_964631675.1 uncultured Alphaproteobacteria bacterium | reverse complement strand
GGTGCCGACAATATCCGCATCGCACTGAACGAACTCACGAAATCTGCCCTGGCGTGGTTGCGGCCGATCGGCCCTCCAGACTGGCTGTATTTGATATCGCTTGAAAGGACGGGACAGTTCATTGTATTGCGCGACAACTCTGGCGAGCGGGACGGTCAGATCATAGTGTAAAGCAATAGCCGAGTCCGCAGTTTCCTCGTCGTCACCGCGTGCACGCTTGATTTCATAAATCAGCTTGTCATTCTCTTCTGACTTGCCGGTCAGAATATCGAGGTACTCAATGGCCGGTGTTTCCAGCGGCTGAAAGCCGTACCTCTGGTAGGCCTCCTCTATCACCTTGATGATCTTTCTTCGCCCCAACAACTCCGGGGGGAGGAAGTCACGGGTACCGCGAAACGTGCGAGGCTGGATCTTAGCCAATATATTAAGCAAAAACCTATGTTTAGATATTCAACCGAGCGATGCTTTGCTTTCGAGCGGCAATCAAGTTGAGTAAGAGGCCCGTTTCAGGGCTAAGTTTATATTATGCAAAATTTGAGTCGGAAAATCAAGTCAAATGATTTCTGACCATGGGTCCTACTGAGATGGAAGTCCAAAAAGAACCTCCCTTGTGTCTTGCGATGCAGGGAGGCCAATTTGAAATCTCCTGTCCTGAACGAAAGTTCTTCAAGGACACAAAATTTGTCTTTGTTGTGCTAGAACAAAACGATTCGCTGTTTCATTCCCTTGGTGCGTATGGAGACCGCCAAGGATTCAACCTCGGCCAATGTCCTGTTCAACTTGACATACAAGGTATCATCGGACAACAGCCTGCCGAACGTGTTGTCGTCGCGTTCCAGCTTCTCGGAGACCGATCGCAAAGACTCGGCGAGTTTCGCTACCGCGGAGGCAGCAGTGTCAACCGCTGTCATCGTTGGCCCAATCCTGTTCTCGGCAGTTGCCGCGATTCGCTGGAAAGAACTTAGCGAGGAGTCCAGTTTGTCGATTGTGGAACTGATTTGTGCGCTGTGCTGATGAATTAGGTTCGACGTTTGCTCGGCCGTACTATGAGCGCTTGCAAGCATTCCCTTGATATGACTGCGATTAGCGGAATCACTGGCGACGTAGTTAAGGTTGACGATCAGATCGTTCAGATTCTTGAGCGTGATCTCCGCATCAGACGCGACAGATGTGAACATCGATATGGCTTCATTGGCGCCAATTGGATCGGTGCCCACGAGGGTTAATGATGCATTAATCAGCGGCGGTTTTCCACCCGGATAAATAGCTAACGCCTTTCCAGCCATCAGTGTTGGAGATTCGACTCCGATGATGTAGTCGCTGAATAGAACGACATCATTATCGACTTTAGCCTCAACAAACACTTTTCCGTCAGCGAGTCGAATGTCCGTGACGCGCCCCTTCACCACTCCGTTTGCCAGCACATTTGAGCCGATCTCCATCCCGCCGATGTTGGAGAACTCAACATGTATCTTGTATCGTCTGAGTCCGGAGCTGACTCCCTTACCCCACAGAATTCCTCCAACCAGAATCAGAATGGACAAGATAACGGTTATGCCAACCTGAATCTCGATTTTTCGGCTACTCAAGTTTATTCCTCGTAGGTTACTGGAGTTGCCGAGGGAACATCCTGACATTGAATTCGGACACCCTCGCGCCGTATTTCGGACAAGGTCGTGCGATCCCAGTCGGAAAGGAATACATAGGGGAGTATCTCCGTTCGTTCTTCCCGGAAATGCAATCCTCCGAGCGTGATTTGCCTGATCGGTGCACCCAATCGCACCAGCTTCAGAGCATCCACCGGAGCTTCAACAACAATCATGGCTCGCTTTGCCTTAAAGTCACCGCGTCTCCATCGCTCAGCCGTTTCAGTGAGGGACAGAATCTCGCCATTCATTTCGGATGGAATAATGTCTGCAATGGTCCGCGAAAGCGCCGGGTCACGGACGACACGGTCGGACGAGAGGATCAGGGGATCGATATTCAGAGGCAATGCCCAGCCTACAACGACTTGGCCATGAATCAGGCGATCATCAACACGAACAATGGGGTAGGTATTTTGTTCTTTCTTCCAGGGGAGTTTGAGATTCATTCACAGAGAAGTTGGATGCCGCGCAGCCCGTCGGCCTTCACGGTCTCGACAAGCTGTGCGAACGGGAGTTTCCCGCGCTTGGTGAAGAATGAAAACAACAGCGGCAGGTTGACACCGGAGATGAGAGCATGCTCCGGATGTGATTCGCGAACCATTTTGCAGGCGGAAAAAGGCGATCCGCCAAAGAAATCTACAAAGAAGACGGCAGGTTGATCAGGCAGCCGGTCGGCAACCTGTTGAATCATTTGTTCCAGCGACAGCGCATCGTTAGACATCACCACAACATCTTCTTGCGGTCCCAATATGCGCTCAACGGACTCCATCATAACGGAGCCAAGCTTTCCATGCGTGAGGATGATCGCCGAAATCATGAATTCTCACTCAGGAGTGCTACTCAAAATCCTTTTCGAGATAGGATTCAATGCGGCTCTTGGTGTTCATCGCCACAGAAAGATGCTGTGCAAACTCCTTCGCAGGATGGTATCCATAGATCTTCAGATGCAAATTGAGTGCGATGGTCTCAGCAATCACCGTAATGTTCTTTCCCGGGAAGATCGGAAGTCTTACGTAGGGAAGTTTTACACCCAGATACTCTTTGTATTGATCCTCAATGCCCGTACGTTCGTAGTCTTCTTCCTTGCTCCAATCGACCAGTTCCACCTCAGTCTCAACGCGCTTTTGCATTCGAATTGCGCGCACTCCGAACATCCGGCCAATATCAATAATGCCCACGCCGCGAATTTCCATGTAGTGCTTAAACATCTGAGACCCGCTGCCCATGAGAATATTGTCGGCTGTGCGTGTCAGGTGAACCATGTCATCCGAGACCAGGCGATGTCCGCGTTCAACGAGATCGAGCGAGACTTCCGATTTTCCGATTCCACTGCGGCCTGTGAAGAGCATACCTGTCCCATAGACATCGACCAAGGACCCGTGGACAACAGTTGCCGGAGCAAACTTCTGGTCGAGATAGTCGGAGAGTAGGTGAGTGCATTCGGTGGTTGTGAGCGGCGAAAGAAATATGGTCACGCCGGCAAAATCGGCCAACCGAGGCAGGTCTTCGGGTGCCGGATTGGAATTCGTTATAATGATACACGGAATTTCAAACTGGAAAATTCGCTCAAGTGAGTGTCGAGCGGATTCCGGAGAAAGCGTCGCCAGATAGCGAATCTCGGTATTTCCAAGAATCTGAATCCGGTCATAGGTAAACAAGTCGATGAATCCGGCGAGTGCCAGACCCGGGCGATGAATTTCCTTCTGCTCAATATCGCGAACCAAACCCCGAGGATTGTTCACAATTCGCAGGGAGAGCCGCTCTTGCAGATCGCGATAAAGTTCTTCGACTTGAAACTTTGACATCAGGAATGGAGTTTGGTGGACAGCCGGTTGCTTGCTATTCCTCACCTCCCGGGCGGCGGGTTGCTGTCTTTCCCTTCAACTTCTTCAGCTGCTGCTCAAGCTTGTCTACGGCTGCGACGGTGGACTTTCGGAAGTCCTCCGTCGTCTCAGACGCGTTCAGCAGGTGGCCGTTGTTAGACACTTGGATATGTGCCTTCTTGTCGTCTTTCGTATACGAAAACTCAATGTCGCAGCTCAGCAGATTATCGCTGAACTTCAAGAGCCGTAGGACTTCGGTTTCGGCGAATTCCTTCAGCGAGTCGGTTGATTTGAAGTGAATGGAGGAAATTTTCACTCTCATTTCATGCGTCTCCTCGGGGAAGATAAATGTTCAATGCGTGCAATTCATCCTCAGGATTGACTCTCTCCGTGGGGATGCGCCCGCGTGTACGACGACATTAGCCTTTGAATCGAAACATGCGAGTACTTTTGCGTTGTTGCAAGCGAAGCGTGGCCAAGCAATTCCTGCACCGCCCTCAATTCAGCCGAATTGTCGAGCAGATGAGTTGCGTAGCAATGACGCAAAACGTGTGGAGAAGATTTTTCTCCTCGCAGTTGATCCAGTCTATTGAAAACGATTTGATATGCCCGGTACCGAGTCAACGGCTTGCCCCGGTCAGATAACCAGAGCATGCCGGAATCGGACAGCCGGTGGGCAATGAGGAATTCTGTACGGGCCAATAGGTAGCCCTCCAGCGCCCGAATTGCTTGCGCGGCAACAGGCACCACGCGTTCCTTGCCGCCCTTACCCATCACTCGAACCAACCCTGTACTGAGAATCGAGTTTGGTACTCGCAAAGAAAGTAGTTCAGAAATTCGCAATCCCGTGCCGTAGAGAAATTCGAGCAACGCGTGGGTCCTCACCTCCGGGAATGTGGACGACAAAGGCTGGTCCAACAAGGCAGTAATCTCGTTCGCCGAGTAAGTGACCGGCAGTGCCTTCGTGGGCCGCGGCTGTTTAAGCGACAATACCGGATTCAACGAAATGACTCGTTTTCTGATGAGATACTTTCCGAATGCAGCGAGCGCGGCCCGCTTCCGTGCGATGGATGGCCGGGCGAGCGAACCCGCAGCAAGATTCTGGAGAAATCCCCGCAGGTTTTGAACCGAAAAACTTTCCGTTGAGTCCGGGACTCCGGACTCCAGCAAAAAACTCACGAACTGTCCGATGTCGCTCTCGTAGGCGAGCGATGTGTTTACTGCACGTTGTCTGCGCCTCGACAAATCGAGTAAGAAATCCGGAATGTGATTGCTTAGCGGTTCATTCATCCGTTTCGGCCGTCTCGACTTCGATCTTGTGTTTACACTTGGGACACTGGTGAAAATGACCGCTCTTCAAGTTCTTGTCTTCCATGTATGCGTTTCCGCAGGCAGGACATTTCTCCGCAATGGGCTTATTCCAAGCAACGAAATCGCATTCGGGGTAGTTCGAGCAGCCCCAGAATGAACCGCGCCGAGATCTGCGCTGGCTCACCTTCCCGCCACAGCCTGGCCGTGGGCACGGAACTGACTCCTTAGCCTCGAGCGGAAGGATTGATTTGCAGTCGGGATAGCCCGTGCACCCGAGAAACCATCCGAATCTGCCGCGCTTTGGTGCCATTGGTTTTCCGCACTTTGGGCAGTCCGTCTGCGGAACCTCAGGCGGCTTCTCGTTTTCAAGAGGTTCGGTATACTTGCACTCGGGAAATCCGGAGCAACCGTAAAACTGTCCCGCTCTCCCCCATTTGAGCACCAGTGGCGAACCGCAGGTCGGGCATGTCTTGTCCGTTGCCTCGGTAGTAGCTTTCTTGAGCTGATCCTTGTTCTTAGTTACCTTTGCGAGGTTTTTGGAAAACGGCCCGTAGAAATCCTTAACCACTTTTCGCCAGTTCTCGCCGTCATTTTCGATGGAGTCCAATTCCTCCTCCATCTGTGCCGTGAAACTGACATTGAATACATCGGGAAACTGGGCAACGAGGAGCTTATTCACGGTCTCCCCAAGATTTGTCGGGTGAAATCTCCGCTCCTGCTGCTCAATATAGCGCCGCTTCGTCAGCGTAGATATGATCTGCGCATAGGTCGATGGCCTGCCAATGCCCAACTCATCAAGCGTCTTTACCAGAGATCCGGCGTTGAAGCGAGGCGGTGGCTGAGTGAAATGCTGTTCAGGCGTAATCTTGTCGACCTTGTAGGTCTTTCCAAGTTCAAGCTGCGGCAGTTCATTCGACAGTGACTCGGCCAGCGCGTCAACCGTTCCTTCCGATTTCTCCTCAGTGTACTCGCCGAGGACCGCCAAATGTCCAGCGAAGACCACACGCCTGCCGCTGGCCTGAAACTCGTACTTGCCAGCCGTTAACAGCGCCGTGGTCACATCAAATCTGGCATCGGCCATCTGCGATGCAACGGCTCTCCGCCAGATCAACTCGTATAGTTTGAGCTGTTCCGGCGAAAGAAATTTCTTAACTTTAGACGGATCCCGTGAAACATCAGTGGGTCGAATCGCCTCGTGCGCGTCTTGAGCACTCTTCTTACTCGCGAACATACGGGGAGACTTCGGGAGATACTCGTCGCCATATTTGGTTCCAATGTACTCGCGAGTAGCTGAAATTGCATCCGGCGATATCCGCGTGGAGTCTGTTCTCATGTAGGTGATAAGACCGACAGAACCTTCTCCACCGATTTCGATTCCTTCGTAGAGTTGCTGTGCGACCGCCATGGTACGATCGTTTGAGAACCGCAGGCGACGCGACGAATCCTGTTGCAGTGTTGACGTGGTGTAAGGCGCTGAAGGCGACGAACTACGCGGTTTGGTCTTCAGGTCCGAAAGTTTGGACGGGTGTTTTTCCGCCTCGGCGACAATTTGCTTTGCGTCCATCTCAGTTTTGACGTCCGCCTTTTCGCCGCTAATGCGAACGAGCTTCGCCGTAAACGCCTCTTTCTTCGCCGTCAGCAAGAAGGCTTCTATGGTCCAATACTCTTCAGCTACGAAAGCTCGAATTTCATCCTCACGCTCACAGATCAGCCGAAGTGCGACCGACTGTACTCGCCCGGCCGACAGTCCGCGCGCAATGATCTTCTGAAGCAACGGAGAAACAAGATATCCGACCAGTCTATCGAGCACCCGGCGCGCCTGTTGCGCATCTACTTTCGCATGATCGAGATTAACTGGTTTCGCAATCGCGCGTCTAACGGCATCTTTCGTAATCTCGTTGAATAGGACGCGATGCATCAACTGCTTCTTACCGTTACCGAGTAAGTAGGCAATATGAAATGCGATGGCTTCGCCTTCGCGATCAGGGTCGGTGGCGAGGAAGATTTCCTTCATGCCGGTCGCCGTTTTTTGGAGCGACGCAACAACATCTTCCTTACCCGAAATCACTTGGTATTCGGGCTCAAAGTCCGATTCAACATCCACTCCCAAGCGTTTTTCCGGAAGATCCCTGATATGACCCACCGAAGCCTGGACATAGTAGTCCGGACCCAGATAGCCTCGGAGTGTCTTGGCCTTGGCAGGGGACTCAACAATCACCAGTTTCTTAGCGCCTGCAGGGACAAACTCCTGACGTGGTGAACCGGACAACGACGCGCGCTTTGGGCTTCGCGCGTTCTTCGATCCCGCAGGCTTGGTAGCCACTTTGGACGCAGCTGCAGCCTTCTTGGGCGCTGGCTTTGATGCAGGCACAGCCTTCTTTGTTGGTAACTTCGTGGCGGGCTTGGCTGGCGCTGCCTTTTTCACAGCTACCGGCTTCCGCTTCGGAATCGCCGCTTTCTTTGCAGGGGATTTTACAGCTTTTTTCGTAGGTTTGGGCATGACTTCTGAGAATGGAAAAGCTTCAAGCGGTTGCTTAAAGCTTTAGAGTCGCTAAAATTGTGACAGGTTCCCTTTGTTGTGCAACTAATTGAATACTAAGTGTTTCACTCGCCAGAAACGGGCGACGTGAAGGTACTATGGACGACTAGTGCACGTGTTCCGGCCACGGCCTGAAGGCAGTTATCGATATGCTGCTGTCGACCGCAACGGGTTCTTTTTCCAGTAAATGAGTTGCTACGACCATCTTCATCTCATCTGCTCCCAAGTTGAGAGTACCCATGAGCATACACCTCTCAATGAGCTCTTCAACGTCTGAGAGGCAGAGAATTCCGAGATGAGAAAGCTGTAGGATATAACCAAGAGCTTCAGCTCCGATGTACTGTCTTTCCACCTCATGAAGAATGCGATGGGAAGATTCATTGATCTGCGGGCCGGTGGTGGATCGAGCGGGATCACGCTGAATGCGGTCGGCAAACAGCGAAAACGCAGTAGTCACCTCACGAGGCGAGAATCCCCGCTGAACGAGGTCATCCGAAATTCCTTCGATCTCATCAACCCTGATCCGGCGAGATTGAATCTCGCCGATAACGTACATCAAAATTTCAACAATTCTTTGATCCATATTCATTCCTCGCGTAAACCTGCGTTTTCGGCACGCGGGTTAGTCTGCCAGAATAAAGACTTGAATGTCGCCTTGGGGCCGACCACCATCGGAACTTCGTCGAAAAGGTAGTCAAAAAAATTACGAAAGGCAAGCGAAATGTCAGGGTGCCGCAGGTGTCGCCGCTCCGTGGCATTTTTTGTACTTTTTCCCACTGCCACAGGGGCATAGGTCGTTTCTGCCCACAGTTTGTTCAACCCTGATGGGTTGCTGCTTACCCGCTTGAGGAGCCAGGCGCTCTGGTGAGCCCATTACACCCCCATCTGCCCCTTGCTGCCGCTGCGGCGCCGAATAAGCTAAACCAGACGCCTCTGCATGCGAGTAAGTCAAGGCCGGAGTTATGGTTGAGCGAACTTGGGAAGATGGCCTTTGCTGTTGGGGCTGCTCTGTATTGAGTTGTGCTCTGAAGATGAGCCTCAGCGCATCGCCATTCACATCATCCAGCATAGCCTGAAACAGCGAGAATCCTTCTTTCTTATACTCTATCAGAGGATCCTTCTGCCCAAAGGCACGCAGTCCAACCCCTTCTTTCAAACCATCCATTCCATAAAGGTGGTCTCTCCATTTAGCATCGATGACCCTCAGGATCGCGTACCTCTCCAGATTCTTGAACATATCCGGCCCAAACAGCGACACGCGCAGCTGGCGGGCCTCCTCCACTTTGCGCAGGATTAAAGAACGTAACTGATCCTCCGAATGAGTCTCCCAGCTTGATTCGCGTGAAAGATCGACCAGAAAC
>CAZVXJ010000128.1:0-8719 GCA_964631675.1 uncultured Alphaproteobacteria bacterium | reverse complement strand
AATGTCGGTGCCATGCTGATTGCGTTTATCGGACTGATAGCACTGCTGAATGCTCTGCTGGGCTGGCTGTCGGGTGTTTTCTTCGACTGGGGTTTCATCTATTTCCCCGAGAGTCTGCGTGATATCTTCTCATTGCTGTTTGCACCAGTTGGATTGATTGTCGGTGTGCCCTGGAGTGAGTGCAGGCATTTTGGCTATCTAATCGGCACGCAGATATCGATCAACGAATTCGTAGCCTATATTGAATTGGGCAAGATGATCGACAGCGGTATCATTTCAGAACGCACAATCACACTGGCAAGCTATGCGTTGTGCGGATTCTGCAATTTTTCTTCGATAGCCATTCAAATCGGCGGTATCTCCGCACTCATTCCCGACCGGCGTCATGACCTCGCCAAACTCGGACTTCGCGCAATGTTTTGCGGCGCCTTCGCCTGCTGGCAGACGGCTACTATTGCCGGAATACTGGTTTAGTGACGCATGGGCAGTCGTTAGTGCAAAGAAAAACGGCGGCCACTGTGGCTGCCGTTCTACAATCGGAGACGCGTGAGCCGTCGCATCGCTATCCGGCAGAAACGACCTCCCTTGCCCGTTTCAGTGCATCGTCAAAATCCGCCAGCACGTTTGCTTCACCAAACTTGTCGAGTAAACCCGATTTCTGAAGTGCGATAAACGGCTGCGCGTGAATTTCCGAGATGAGTAAAGCGGTATGCTGTTTTCGGGACAACAGCCAAAGCTCTTCCAGTGCGTGCAGTCCGGTGGCATCCATGGCGTTCACTTTTTCCATCCGGATGATTCGGACCAGCGGCCGTTTCCGCACAACTTGCAGGGCCTCCTTCAGGCGGTAAACAGCACCAAAGAAGAACGGACCGTTGATTTCGTAAACTTCTACGCCTTTCGGAATTTCTAACGAGCCTGAATCCCGGGGACTTGCGCTATCGCGCTCTAATTGGCGCGTGAGCACATTCACATTGGTCACCGTCGCCATTCGTTGAATGAACAACGCACCCGCGAGCACGATTCCAATCTGAATGCCGGTAGCAAGATCCACGAATAAAGTTAGACCTAACGTCGTCAGCAGGACGATAACATCCTGTTTCGGGCTGCGTAACTGTGCGGCAAGCGATCTCCAGTCGAACAGGTAATAGGCAACCACAACCAGAATTCCGGCAAGGCATGAAAGTGGAATTAAGGCTGCCCACCTGCCGAAAAATAGCAGAGAAAACAGCAGCAGCAGCGAATGCGTGACACCGGAAACAGCTGTGGTGGCTCCATTCTGTACGTTACTTGCGGTGCGGGCTATCGCCGCAGTTGCCGGCAGGCAGCCGAAGAGTGCGCTGCCGATGTTGGCAATTCCCTGAGCCGCAAGAACGCGATTGGGATCGTGTGTGTCTCCCGTCATTCCATCGGCGACAACGGCCGCAAGCAATGATTCCATTGCCACGAGCAATGCAATGGCAATCGCTGGCGAAACCATTAGCCTGACGGTATCCCAGGAGAGCTGAGGAAAAAATGGAGCCGGTATTGCCGAAGATAGTTCCTTGAATCGGGAACCAATAGTTTCAACCGGCAACTCGAAAATCTGCACCGCAAGGGTGGCAAGTACAAGCGCGATGAGTGATCCGGGGATCCGGCCCAGGGGTTTCACTGCAGTAACATGGAAGAGCACCGTGCCGGCAGCAATGCCGATCGCAAAAACATTCGCTGAATCAATTGCCGCAGCGTAGTCGAGCCACCGCCCAACTATGGTAGAACTGACGCCGGTACCGGACAACCCGAGCAAGTCGCCCAATTGAGTGGTGATGAGTAGAATGGCCACGCCGGCTGTAAAGCCGGTTGTCACCGGATAGGGAATAAACTTGATGAGCGATCCGAAGCCGAATCGACTCATCAAGAGCAATATTACACCGGCCATGAACGTGGCAATCGCCAGAGCATCGAGCCCGTATTGCGTGACAATTCCAAGCGCGATGACCACAAATGGCCCTGACGGGCCACCGATTTGAACTTTACAGCCTGAGAAAATCGCGATCAGAATGCCCGCGATGACTCCGGTGAAGATACCGCGTTCCGGCGAAACCCCGCTGGCGATGGCGAAGGCGACGCAAAGCGGCAAAGCAACCACGCCAACAACACATCCAGCCGAAATGTCCGCTGCCACCCTGGATCGAAGGGAAGCCGAAAGTTTCGGTTTCATCTCCGCGCAGATTCTGCAAGAATCTCTCGCGCACGCGAGAGGGCATCGTCATAGTTCGCGAGAACGTTCTGCTCGCCAAACTGTTTCAGCAACCCGGATTTCTCAAGCGCAATAAACGGTTGCGCATGAATCTCTGAAATCAGAAAAGTGCTGCCGTGTTTGCGGCAATCATGCCATACCTCCTCCAGCGCACTCAGTCCCGAACTGTCCAGCGCGCTGACTCGCTCCATCCGCAGAATTCGCACGGGCGGTGCTTTTTCAACGACGCTCATCGCTTCCTTGAACTTGTAAACGGCACCAAAGAAAAACGGGCCGTTGATTTCATAGACTTCGACTCCTGCAGGAATGGCGACAGCACCGTCAACGGTCTCCGCCTCCTCATCTTCAGAAAACTCCCGTTTCAGGACTTGCACATTCGTCACTTCGGACATGTGCTTCATGAACAGAAATGCGGCCATAACCATCCCGACTTCTATGGCCACTACAAGGTCAACAAGGATCGTGAGTCCGAACGTAGCCAGCAGCACAGCCATGTCACCTCGCGGACTCTTCAAGATTGCCGCGAATGAATGCCACTCGAACATATTGTAGGCCACCAGCACCAGAATTCCGGCAAGGCACGCGAGCGGAATCAGCGAGGCCCAGCGTGCAAAGAACAGTGTGATGAGTAAGAGCGTGAGGGCATGAACGATCCCCGCTATGGGTGTACGGCCGCCGTTTCGGACATTGGTGGCGGTTCTCGCGATGGCGCCCGTCGCGGGCATCCCGCCGAAAATCGCGCTGAAGAAATTAGCGACTCCTTGCGCGACTAACTCCATATTGGAGCGATGTCGGGCTCCGATCATGCCGTCTGCGACCACCGCAGAAAGCAGCGACTCGATCGCGCCGAGCATGGCTATGGCGAACGCGGGCTGGACGAGACTTCGTATGACTTCATATGAAAGTGCGGGAAGAACGGGTTCAGGAAGTGCGCTGGGCAGCGCACCAAACCGTTCTCCAATCGTCTCAACCGGAAGCTGAAACAACTGCACTGCCACAGTAGACGCAATGAGCGCAACGAGCGGCCCCGGAATTCTATGGGAAATCTTCGGCCAGTTGATCATGATCAGGATCGTGCCCGCTGCAATCGACAACGCGTAAGGGTTGAAGAATCTGAGTTCAGGCAGCACTCGTGCCCAGCGCTCCATGAAATCCGTTGCAAGATCGGGCAGAGTCAGTCCCAGGAAGTCGGGAATTTGACTCGCAAAAATGATCACCGCAATTCCGCTGGTAAATCCCGTGATGACAGGCTGCGGAATAAACTTGATGACTGAACCCAGTCCGGCGAGTCCCATCGCCACCAGAATAATCCCGGCCATGAGTGTGGCAGTAATCAATCCACTGACTCCATACTGCTCCACGATTCCGGCAACGATCACGATGAACGCGCCTGCCGGCCCGCCAATTTGTACACGACTGCCGCCGAGCAGCGAGATCAGCAAGCCGGCGACAACTCCTGTAACCAAACCGCGTTCAGGAGTCAATCCACTGGCAATTGCAAACGCGATGCAGAGCGGCAACGCGACGATACCCACGATGAATCCTGCCGTCGCGTCTGAGCGAAACTGCTGCGCAGTATAGTTCTGGAGAGTGGTGAAAATCTTCGGTTTGAGCATGACACAATTAAGGTACGAACCATGAAGCGAAAAGTCAAGCGCCTGCTGGCACTGTTGCTTTCGACCGCACTCATTCTCGGTGCTTGCTATGTCAACAAGGAGACTGGTCGAAGACAATTGCTGGTATTTCCGGCGTCCGAGGAAGCGAGCCTTGGCAGGCAGACATTTCTGGAGCTGAAAAATCAGACTCCGCAGTCCAGCGACCCGGAGCAAAATGCGCTGGTTTCACGAGTCGGTCAGAAAATCTCAGGAGTAGTCTCGTTGCCGAATGCGCAATGGGAGTTCGTTACGTTTAAGGATGACAAGACTGTAAATGCTTTCTGCCTGCCGGGCGGCAAGATTGGCGTCTACACCGGTATACTGCCCATTACGCAAAGCGAAGCGGGGCTGGCCGCCGTCATGGGTCACGAAGTCGCTCACGCAACGGCGCGTCACGGCGGTGAACGGATGAGTCAGCAGCTGCTGGTAGGACTCGGTGGACTGGCACTGGAAGTAGCATTGCGCGATCAGCCACAGCAAACCATCGCACTTGCGATGACGGCTTACGGAATCGGTACCACCGTTGGCGCGATGCTCCCGTTCAGTCGTTCACATGAACTCGAAGCGGATAAGCTCGGCATGATGTACATGGCACGTGCCGGATACGATCCGCACGAGGCGGTAGACCTGTGGAAGCGAATGAAGGCAGAGAGCACTAAGCGCGGAGGAAAGCCACCGGAGTTTCTCTCGACGCATCCCTCTGATGAGCGAAGGATTGCTGAGTTGGAAAAGCACCTGCCCGAGGCCATGGCGGCCTACGAAAAGACAAGGTAGCGTAACGCAGCAGTGAGTAATAGTCGGGAGAAGAGTGGGCTGGAGCATCGCAGCCAGGCATTGGCGCCGCGAGGCGAATACCTGCGCCGGCAAATTCGGCATGCCGGATTCGGACTCTTGCTTGTCGCAGGCTCGCTGACTGTGGGAATGGTCGGTTATCGTCTCACCGAGTCGATGCCCTGGCTCGATGCGCTGCTGAATGCCTCGATGATACTCTTCGGAGAAGGACCCGTGACTGTGTTACAGACCAGCGCAGGGAAGTTGTTTGCAACGTTTTACGCAGCCTTCAGCGGCGTCGCCTTTGTGACAATGATCGGTGTGGTCTTCATTCCCACCGCCCATCGGCTGCTTCACAAGTTTCATCTCGAAGATACCGGGCGAGCTAAGCCGAAAAAATGATATCAAGATCATTCTCGATCGATGAAATCGCTGAGCGGTTTCCGGCGGTGGATGCAGCCATCATTCTTGGCTCCGGATTGGGTCCCTTTGCCGATACCATCGAACAGGCTCAGATCAGAACCACACGTGATCTGCCGGGTTATCCGCAGTCAACGGTGGCCGGACATGCCGGCAAAATTGTAACCGGCAGGGTCGGCAAATCGCGGGTACTTGCATTTCAAGGGCGCGTGCACATGTACGAGGGGCACTCTCCATCCACGGTTACGGTTCCGGTCCAGCTTGCAAGGAAACTGGGCGCGAGAATCCTGATTGTGACCAATGCATCGGGCTCGTTCACAAGAAAATTCGGACCGGGCGACTTACTCCTCATCGAGGACCATATCAATCTTCAGTTTCGAAATCCTCTGGTCAGCATGTGGAATTCAGGAGTGCGTTGCCCGGATGAGAGTTTTTTCTATGATCCGGACCTCAACGATCTTGCAGAGCGCACGGCGCGAGACCATGGTATTCTGCTCAGACGCGGTGTCCTCGCGGCGGTCACCGGCCCGGCTTATGAAACTCCCGCCGAGGGCAGAATGCTCGCGAGACTGGGGGCCGATGCCGGCTGTATGAGCACGGTGCCGGAAGTAATCATGGCCAAGGCGCTGGGATTGCCCGTGCTGGGCCTATCATGTGTCACCAACTATGCGGCAAGTGTCGGAGAGAATGCTAGTCTTGATCATGAGGACGTTCAGGAGGTTGCGAATCGCACGGGTGCTAAGTTCGGGAAACTGGTGACTCAGATCTTGAATCGCGTGCCTGAAGTATGATCGTGCGTTCACTCATGTTCATGTGCTTTGCGGTGCTGGGGTATGCTCAGACCAAGTTCGAACCGGGCGATTGGACAAGCTACCGTGATTCGCGTTATGCGCTGTCGATGGATGCGGGATCCCACAACTTGTTCATTGCAACTTCCGGCGGAATCCTCGAGTATGATCTGTATCGTCAGGTCTGGCGTGATCCGATTGTCATCGGCTACGGTGCATCCAGTTCGGTTCCGATTATAAATCCGGTTCTGCTGTTCTTTGACCAGGAACTGCAACTGCTCTGGGTGGCGACCCGCAGCGAGTTGCTTCAGTATAATCTGATGTCGGAATTGTGGCGCAGCATGAGTGGGGGGTGGGCGCCGGGTGAACGGGTTGTAGATATCGGAGTCAATACCGATGAGTTGTTTGTCGAAACAGTTCCGGATAAACTGTATCCCAGACTATTTCGAGTTCAGGATCCGATTCCCGATCCCGAGGCGTACCGCTACGTCACAAGATATAAAGGTAGTCGCCACAGCGGCACCCTGATGATTGATCTGTCTCCGAAGGAACCGGAGGGGGTGCGTTGGCGTGGGTTGCGCACTCGCGAACCACTGAACCCTGCCGACATGTACGGAGTGATTGGACTTCCTCCGGCGAACTTTCCCCCTCTGATCCTGCCGGCACCGTATGTGTGGGAATCGGATGGCACGGTTCTGGACGGTGCGCTTCGCGGAGCCCCGATAACGGACTGGATCATCGATGGATTTGGCTATTTTTGGAGTTCCCATTGGGGTGCAGGCGTCATCAAGAGTGACCTGCGCGTGACAAGGGGAGTGCCCTATTTCTTGGGTCCGGCAGGAAATGACGTGCGCGCGATCTGGGCATCCAAAGACAATGTGTGGCTCGGAGGTTTTAATGCCGGTGAGCGCACCGGAATCTCGCATGCATCATACAACCTCCTGGAATGGAACCGCTTCGAGAGCCGTGACGATTCTCGTCTGCGTTCAACAGACATTTCAGATATTGTAGACTTGGGCGATGAAGTCTGGTTTGCAACCCGGGATGGGCTTTCGGCATTCCAGGAAAAGAGTCGCCGTTGGGTGCATTTTAACGTGAGTGACGGGCTGTACGCAAACGAGGTGACCGCCCTCGCGGCCACACAAACCGAACTTTGGATTGGCACGGAGCGGGGTCTATCGGTAATGAACCTGAAGGAGCGCGAGATCACACGCGTGGCAAATCCGGGCATAGAACTCGCCGGAGTTACCGACTTGGCCACATGCCGGGACACGATGTATGTAGCGACTCCGAATGGTTTGTTTGAGGGCTCGGTGGATTCACGCAGCTTCAACTACCGGGCACTTGATCCGGGGTTGTTGTCTGCCCCCGTGCTGGAACTTTCCGTGACCGGAGCGGAAGTGTGGCTCGCAACTTCCGAGGGAATCATGCGGTATAATCAGAATTCAGGCGATAGTGAGAGCTGGTATGCCGCGGACTGGATGGACGAATCTACGCCCTCCTGCATCCATGCCATGGATACACGGGTTTGGGTGGGGACCCAATCGTCAGGTTTCTTTCGCTTTCGCAAGGATACACGAGAGTGGATCCAGTATTCAGCGGACGATGGTCTAGTCGACAACCGGGTGCAGGTCATTCGCTCGCTGGGTGAAGATCTGCTCATCGGTACGGCGGATGGATTGACACGGTTTTGGTGGAACCGACCCGGAAGAACGAAGTGAGGACCAATGCATATCGACCTGTGTAAACTTTGTAACGAACATCCTGCTGAAACGGTCTTCCGCGCATCTGCAGGTGGGCAGGAGGCAGTTGTCCTGCTTTGCCGCTCATGCGAAAAAAAGGTCCGCGAATGGGCAGCCTCGTTCACGCGATGGCAGCAGATCGTCAAGAACTCGCACAATCCCGATTCACATAGACCATGGCTGAATTTCAGCGATGCGACTTTTTGGGAAAACGCCCGCACGAAACAATGCCGCGATTGCCAGATGCTGTTCATGGAATTTGTCAAAGGCGGCACGCTGGGATGCCCCCGCTGTTATGATGAGTTTGAGGAAATCCTCGAACCGATTCTGAGGCGGCTGCATGGTGTGATTCAAGTTTCGGTCTCGCAGGAACCCTCGTTGCCCATCCTGCGATCGTCGAAATTCGCCAACCAGCTTGCAGCAGAGCAGCTCGAACTTGGACTGCCGGACAAGGCCGATGTGGAGTTAGAGTTGCAGCTGGCATTGCTGCGTGAGGATTATGAACATGCGGCCCGATTGCGCGACCGGTTGAAAGAGATTTCTTCCGATAACTGAGCAGCAGAAACGGGCGGACATAGTGTCCGCCCGAACTGCGTTTTATGACACCCTTACCGTCCATTGACAAGTTTCACAGACCAGTCTCCGCTTAACCGCTTGTCCCCAATTCCACGATGGGCCGAAGCCGATGACGCCAACAGTGCGATCATCCTCTCCACTCGAGTTCGAGTGGCCCGGAATCTGCGCGGCGAGCGGTTCGTCAATCGACTGGAAACGGATGGCCGCGTTCAAGTCGTGCGTGTGGTAGCGAAAGCAATCTCGGTCTTGCCGATTTCCGGGGACGGCATGTTTCTCTCATTGCCAGCACTGACTCCACTGGAGGTGGCAATGCTGGCGGAAAGAAAACTGATTTCGGCTCAATTTCAAAAAGAGGAGACTCCCCGCGGAGTGTTTGTATGGCTGAATGAAGATCGTTCGATTCAGGTTTGTGATGTGGACCACATTCGCCTCAGTGAAATCTCGCCCGGGCTCATGGCTAAGCCCATCTGGCAGAGACTGGAGCCTATCCTTTCGCAACTTGCTGAAAGCCTTCCATTTGCATGGCACGAA
>CAZVXJ010000127.1:0-8727 GCA_964631675.1 uncultured Alphaproteobacteria bacterium | reverse complement strand
TTTTCCAGCACAATTCGCGCATTAAGTTTCTCAGCGAGCAAATGAGTGAGTGAAGTCTTGCCCACTCCGATGACACCCTCCACGGCTATGTACCGATGCGTCGGCGTGTCCGTCATGGAGAAACGGTTTCCCTGACCGCCCGGACTGTACCCGTGTCCTCGCAGGCATTAAGTAGTTCAGAAAAACTGACATGAAACAGCGGATGCTGCATAGATGGGATCAGCTCGCTTAGTGGTTCCAGCACAAACTTCCGGTGATGCAGCATCGGGTGCGGCACCTTGAGCTCCGTTGTCGCCACTATATCATTGCCCCAAAGCAGAATATCCAGATCGCAGGTGCGTGCTGACCCGGGGTACGCTCTCTCTCGTCCCAATGTTCTTTCGATTTTCTGGAGTATTTGCAGGCAGGCCATGGGTGATGACAACTTTTGAGTCTCGATCACCGCATTCAAGAACGGGCCACCCTCTGCCCCGCCCCAAGGCTCCGTCTCATAAAGCGATGATTCGCGAAGTATGACTATCCCGTTTTGTGAAAGCAGTTGTGACGCGAGCCTGAAGTATTGCTCGCGATCCCCCAGGTTTGATCCGAATCCAATGTAGGCGTGCTCAGGTATTCGGCCGCTCACGAGTGACCTCGACTTCTACATGCTTCAGTAATCCACCCATCGGAACGTGTGGCTTACGCACACGAACGGTCACTTCCCGTACCGGCGAAAATTTCTTGAGCAGCCCATCCGCAATGACACCTGCACAAGTTTCAAGCAGCTGGAAATTTTCGGCCAAAAACATTTCTGTGACCGCTCTATAGAGAAGTGTATAGTCTACGGTCCAATGCAGATCGTCACTTCCCTCGCTCCGCGAAAACCTACCCTGCACTTCTACATCGATTTCAAACGCCTGACCCAAGGTGCGCTCTTCCTGCAAGGCTCCATGATGAGCATACACTTGAATTCCACTCAGGCGAATAACGTCGGGGCTGGTCATGATTGGCGCTTTTCTGAAAATACCACTTGCTTCGGTGAGATCTGCAGTGCCCCGACGACTCGCACGAGACCCTCCACCAAGGGTAAGAGCTGTGACAATTGTAGCATACTCGCGCGATCAGAGAGCGCCTCGGCAGGACGCGGATGCGTTTCGACAAACACTGCCGAAACCGCGCCTGTCGCCACAGCGGCTCGGGCCAGTGGCTCGATCAACTCCGGTGATCCGCCCGATATGCCGGATTCTCCGCCCAGACTCTGCACACTGTGGGTTGCGTCAAAGACGACGGGGTAGCCGATCTCGGACATGCGAACAAGACTCCGCATATCCACCACCAAGTCCCGGTAACCAAAGCACTGTCCTCGTTCTGTCAACAGCAGTTTTTTGTTGCCGGTGGACTCAACTTTTCGAACTGCATGACGCATATCATCGGGCGCAACAAACTGTCCCTTCTTAATGTTCACCGGCTTTCCCGTGCGCCCCGCCTCAATCAGCAAATCTGTTTGCCGGCACAGAAAGGCTGGAATCTGCAGAATGTCAACTACTTCGGCGACCGGCACTGCCTGGTTCGGTTCGTGTATGTCCGTGAGAATTGGCAGTCCGGTTTCATTTCGAACCTTTTCGAGAATACGCAGACCTTCGTGCATTCCAAGACCTCTAAAACTCTCGACTGAAGAACGATTCGCCTTGTCGAAGCTCGCTTTGAAAATGGGCAGAATGCCTGTGCCGAGAGCGACACGAAGCAGCGCATTCGCTACTTCGAGACACAATTGCTCCGATTCGATAACGCAAGGACCGGCGATGATGGCCAGCGGATAGTCGCGTGGAGACGGCAAGAAAATTGTGGGAGTTGTAATCGAAGCTCAGCGAATAGCGGCTTCGTGCTTAGCCAAAGGGCGAGCGCCGCCTTTTTCTGCCTGTTCCAGACAGGCGCGCACAAAGTCAGTAAAAAGTGGATGGGGCCGCGTGAGTCGACTCTTGAGTTCAGGATGAAACTGCACAGCGACAAACCAAGGATGATCTTCGAGTTCAATGATCTCAACGAGATTACCTTCGGGCCACACACCGGTAATACGCAGCCCTTGCACTTCAAGGCTCTCGCGGAAATCGTTATTGACTTCGAAGCGATGGCGATGCCGCTCCGTGATGGCATCTGTACCGAATGCTTTGTGGGCAAGTGAGCCGCGAGTGAGGAAACACGGATAGCTTCCCAGTCTCATCGTGGCACCCTTGTGACGCAATCCGCGTTGCTCTGGCATGAAATCAATGACAGCCTGCTTGGTGTCGGGTGCAAACTCCCGTGAATTTGCTTTCTTGATTCCACAAACATTGCGTGCAAATTCTATGGTTGCGGCCTGAAGACCAAGGCACAAGCCGAAAAATGGAATCCTGTTCACACGCGCGTACTGGATTGCGGCTTGCTTTCCGTCGCAGCCCCTTTCACCAAACCCGCCCGGTACAAGTACACCTGCGCAATCGGATAGCAACTCAGCTGCAGACATTCTCTCAAAGTCCTCGGCTTCAATCCACTTTAGCTCTACGCGGGCGTCATTGAAAGCGCCCGCATGCACGAACGCTTCAATGATAGATTTGTAGGAGTCGCGCACTTCGACATACTTACCGGCGATGGCTATCTTAACGCGTCTGCGAGGGGCTTTAATGCGTTCAACCAGAGCCTTCCACTCCTTCAGATCGGGGTCCTTCGCTCGCAGATCCAATAGCGCCAGGATGCGTTTGCTCAGCCCTTGCTCCTCGAGACGCAGTGGCAATTCGTATACGGTCTCAACGTCCAGGACATCGAACACATCGTCCCTGCCGACATTGCAGAAGAGCGCAATCTTCTCCTTCAATTTCCGTCCAAGTGCTTGTTCAGAACGGCAGAGCAGCAGATCGGGTTGAATTCCAATCTCGCGCAGCTCTTTGACACTGTGCTGAGTCGGTTTGGTCTTGATCTCGCCTGCGGTGGAGAGATAGGGGACCAATGTAACGTGCAGGAAAAGGCAGTTTTGCGGACCTCGCTCCAAAGCAAGCTGACGAATTGCTTCAAGAAAGGGCAGACTTTCGATATCTCCGACTGTCCCTCCAACTTCAACAATCAGCACGTCGAAGCCACCATGCTGGTCGCAAACCAACTGTATGCGGCTGATAATCTCACCCGTAATGTGCGGAATTACCTGTACAGTCGCACCGAGGTAGTCGCCTTTGCGTTCCTTCTGGATTACCGCATTATAAATCTGACCCGACGTTGCATTGTTGGCGCGACCCATGTCCTCGTCAAGAAAACGCTCGTAATGTCCAAGGTCTAAATCCGCCTCCGCCCCATCTTCTGTAACAAAAACCTCACCGTGCTGATACGGATTCATGGTTCCTGCATCGACGTTGATATACGGATCAAGCTTCAGCATGGTTACCTTCAGACCACGCGCTTTCAGGATACGTCCAATCGATGCGACTGCAATGCCTTTGCCCAGTGATGACACGACGCCGCCGGTAACAAAGATGATCTTTGTCTTGCGGCGTTTTTTCTGTGTGTTGGCTGCGGTTGACATGGGCAACGGGGATTAAGTGGAAAGCGTTTTCGAAGTACGTATCATGAGCTTGTCGAGATCGGACGGCACGTCGATACCGAACGAATTGCTCTCGACTATCGCGCAATGGATCCTTATTCCGGCTTCAAGCCAGCGCAACTGCTCCAGTGATTCAGCCCGCTCTAGCGGCGAAGGCGTGAGCTTTGTAATTTTCAGAAGCGTTTCGCGCTGGAAACCATAAATGCCAAGGTGTCTTAAGTACCTTGCACCGGAGTCGGCATTGCGCATAAAAGGAACGGGTGATCGGCTAAAATACAAAGCCAATCCTGACTCCGCGAGCACTGCCTTCACCACATTGGGGTCGTTCAACTCAGCGCCAACAGTTAACGGAGTTGCGGCAGTCGCGATTGGCGCCACTCCTGAAACGAGTGCATTGATGACTGCGCCTACCGTCTCCGGTTCAATGGCAGGTTCATCGCCTTGCACATTCAACACGAACCGGAATTCCGGGTGTCGTTCTGCAACTTCTGCAACTCGATCTGTTCCGGAGACGTGTGACGATGAGGTCAACTCCGATTTCCCCCCAAATCCTTCAACGGCACTTCTAATTCGCTCGTCCTCAGTCGCAACGATGACATCGGCTACCCCTAACGCCGTCTTGCAGCGGCTATAGACGTGTTCAATCATCGGCTTGCCATCTATCAACACGAGCGGCTTGCCTGGGAAACGCACCGAAGCAAAGCGCGCCGGAATGACAACCAGGCTACTCACCCGAAGCAATGACTCTGGGAATGCGGAAAAACTCCTCTGTGTGGTCAGGCGCTCCCTTAAGGGCTTCTTCCCGGTCAAGACACGTGTGCGGTGAATCCGCCTCCAGCGTGTTGGCCATAGGCAGGACATGGTCGAGGGGTTCTATACCATCGGTGTTCACCTCGTGCAGCTCGTCAATATATTGAAAAATCTTGCTTAACGTTTCGGTCATCGAGTCGAGTTCATCGCTCGTTAGCCGAAGCCGCGCAAGACTTGCAGTCCTCTCCACGTCTTCCCGAGTCAATGCCAATGGGTATCCTTCGCAGAGTTTGTCTTAATTTGGTGAGTACGATCTTCCAATAAGTTAGGGCAAAATTGGCCTAAAGTCAAGCCTCTACTGTGACTGAGTCCAACCCATATTGGAGTTGGTAGAGCTTGGCGTAGATGCCGCCCTGGCGGATAAGCTCATCCTGTGTTCCCTGTTCTCGCAGTCGGCCATGATGGAAGACGAGGATTTGGTCCGCCCTCTGGATCGTCGACAGGCGATGGGCGATTATTACAGACGTACGGCCTTCCAGCAACTTTTCGATGGCAGATTGAATGAGTCTCTCGGTTTCGGTGTCGATTGAGGCGGTTGCCTCATCCAATATCAGCAATTTCGGTTCGTAAATCAGTGCGCGCGCGAATGCCAGTAATTGGCGCTCACCGGTGGACATTGTAGCCCCGCGTTCTACGACCGGCTGATCGAATCCATTTGGCAAACGATTGATGAAGGTGTGGGCGTGGACCAGTTCGGAAGCCCGAATCACTTGCTCTCGAGTTGCTTCAGGGACTCCATAGCGGATGTTTTCTTCGATGGTGCCGGCAAACACGAACACATCCTGCAATACAATTCCAATCGTTCTTCGTAACTTCGCGAGATCCCAGTCCCGAACATCGAGTCCATCCACGAGTATTTTCCCACGCTGAACATCGTAGTACCTTGAGATCAGCGAAGTCAACGTTGTTTTGCCCGCTCCGGTCGCTCCCACGACCGCAATCGAATGGCCGGGACTTACTATAAAGCTTACGTCTTTAAGCACCCACTCTTCGTCGTTGTATGCAAACCAAACGCCCTGGAATTCTATAGAAACTCCTCTCGGGTCGGAATTCAAGACTTCTCTTTGTATCTCGCCAGCCGGAGGCATCACTTCTATTGGGCTGTCGAGCACTCCAAATACCCGCTCACTGGCGGCCATGGCTCCCTGCAAAATGTTGTATTTTTCTGCAAGGTCACGTACAGGCCGATAGAATCTCTCCACATATTGTATGAATGCAACGAGAGTGCCCAGCGTCACTGTGCCGGCCAGCATGAGCGAGCCTCCACCCCAGATTATCAGTGCCACCGCTACTGCGGAGACAACTTCAACTGCAGGGAAGAAAACGGCATACTGGAATATTGTACGAATGTACGTGTCCTTCAATTCCGAGCCGATTTCATTGAAGCGTCGAAAATTCCGATCTTCCCGGCCGAATAGCTGAACGACTTTCATGCCGACGATATTCTCGTGCATATAGCTATTCAAGCTCGCGATTTGTGTTCGAGTTTGACGATAGAGGTCCCGCACCCTCTTGCGAAATGAGAATGTAATAAGCAATAGTACCGGAATGACCGAGAGTGTCAGCAGCGCGAGCTTCCAATTGATGGCAAACATCACAATCATAATGCCTGCCAAAGTGGCGATGTCACCCAGAATTGCGACCATTCCTGAACTGAACAGCTCGTACAGCGCCTGGATATCGGACGTAACTCTCGACATCAGCCGACCCACGGGGTTCCGATCGTAATAGGAAATCGACAACCGCTGCAGTTTTTCAAACACCTGCATTCTCAGTCGGTAGATGATCACCTGACCTGCGGCCCCTGTCAGGTAGGTTTCCGCCCACCTGAGTGCAGCGGCCCCCGCCGCGACCAGAATGAAAGCCAGGACGATTTGAACAAGGCCTGGCCAGTCCTTGGCCGCAATATACTTGTCAATCGCGATCTTTGTCAGGAGCGGCCCGACAAGCTCTGCACCGGCCCCCAGAAGAAGCACAAACGCTGCCAGTGCTATGCGGGGCTTTTGGTCGCCAACATAGCTCCATAGTCGTTTCGCAAGGCGAGCATCATACGCCTTCCCAAGAATCTCGTCGTCCTGGAATTTCGCTCCAGCACTCATACTGGCGATTCGCTTTCCATAGTTTCGAGTTCTGCTTCAAGTCTCTGCATACGATCAAGTTCAGCGTAAAATCCGCCCTGAGTAATCAGTTCTGAATGCGTCCCATGCTCAATAATCATGCCTCTATCCATGACGTATATCTCATCGGCCGCTTTCACCGCAGAGATGCGATGGGAGATGATGATGGATGTGCGGCCGCGCATGAAGCTGCGCAAACCAGTCAGGATATCCTCTTCGGTGTTAGTATCCACGGCGGCAAGAGCGTCGTCGAGTATCAATATTTTCGGATCGCGCAGGAGCGCCCGCGCCAGGGCAGTCCGTCCTTTTTGACCACCAGACAACGTTAGGCCCCTTTCGCCCACGACAGTTTGGTAGCCGTCGCGGAAGTCCGAGACGTCTTTATCGAGCTGAGAGATCCGTGTGACTTCTGCAAAGCGTTCCGGATCAATAGTCTCAACTCCGAATCCGATGTTGTTTTCCAGCGTGTCTGAGAACAAGAGGCCGTCCTGGGGCACAGTTCCTACCCGAGAGCGAAGTTCCGCGAGACTCCACCCGGTCGTCGGCACTCCATCCACCCGAACAATCCCACTACTCGGATCGATCAGGCGCGGTATCAAGCTAGCCAGCGTTGACTTTCCGCTTCCGGTGCGTCCCACAAACGCCACAGTCTTGCCAGCCGGTATGCTCAGATTGATGTTTTTCAGTACTTCATGGTCCCCTGTGTAAGAAAAGGAGACATTCTCAAATTGAATCTCTCCGCGCGAGTTTGCAGTGCCGTCGATCACTAATGAAGAACTAATCTCGGGTTCTTCATGAATGATCTGCATAATACGTTTCATAGAAGCCGCGCCGCGCTGAAACAAATTGGCTACCCAGCCCACTGCGATCATGGGCCAAGCCAGCATCGCAAGGTATCCGACAAATGCTACGAAGTCTCCAAGCGATATTTCATTTGCAAAGATCAGCCGGCCGCCGAATAGCAGAATCATCGCTGTGCCGATTTCGAAAAGCAAGAACATGACAGGCATGAACAGCGCCTGCACCCGAACCATGTCCAAGTTGCGAGATACATATTCGCTGTTCAACGTATCAAATTTTTCGATCTCCCGCTGTTCTTGCGCATACGCCCTGACCACACGAACGCCCGAGAAATTCTCTTGTGCGCGGTCGGACAATTCAGAGTATTTCTCTTGAATGCGCGTATGCAGTTTGTGCGTAACGCGGCCTAATACAAACACTGAAACAGAAACAACAGGGAAGGCACAAAGTGCGATCAGCGTGAGTTTCGGCGATATCCAGACCATCATGACAAGAGCGAAGAACCCCATTGTCATGGTATCAATGGGGTACATGATCCCCGGACCAAGCACGTTGCGGACCGAATCCAGGTCGCTGGTGGCGCGTGCCATGAGGTCACCAGTTCGATTTCGATGGTAAAAACTTTGCTGCAGCTTCTGCATGTGGGCGAACAGTGCGTTTCGCAAATCCAGCTCAACAAGCCTCGAAACGCCAATGAGAATCTTCCGCATGGCAAATCGCAGAATGCCCGCTGCAACAGCGATTGCAAGAAAGTACGCTGCGAAAAGAGCAAGTTCCCGACTGGTCACACCGCTTTCAAGGGCATCAACTGCAAGTTTCAGCACCCACGGCCCGAGCGCGCCGATCGCATTATTGATCAGCGCGAACAAGCTGCCCCATATTAGTGGGGATTTGTATGGCCTGAGAAACGGGATAAGATCTTTTAGTGCGTTCACCCTGGGCTTACCGTGTGAGTTACGGGACGTAGGTTGACTGCTTGGTTGTTAAGCAAACTTGTCCTTAAAAGAGACAGCCCGGAAGCTGCTCTTCCGGGCCGCAAGAAATCTGATGAGTTCACAGATTGTTTACTTCTTCTTTGCCTGTTCAGCTTCTGATTTCGTGCGGAAATCCTCCGCAGTTTTCATAAGCGCAGTCGCCGTGCTCTTGTATATTGTAAAATCGGACGGCGCACCGGACTTGCGAAGGAAGTACTGGGCACCACTCGTATCCGTAGGCATCAACTGGAAATCCCACTTCTCGCCGGAGGACGACTCAGCGTGAAGGGCAAACCCGGCCTTGTCGAAAGCGTTGGCAGCGAGGGTATCTGAAAAATCCGCCGCTGAGAGCTTTGAGAGAAGGCGAGTCACTCTTTCTACCATACTCTTCTCTGCATCGTAACTGAGCTTCGGGCTTTGCAGCTTCCAAACGGTATCCTGAAGCGAGAGCGTAATGGTTTCATTGGGGTACTGCAGG
>CAZVXJ010000126.1:0-8772 GCA_964631675.1 uncultured Alphaproteobacteria bacterium | reverse complement strand
TCATATCCCCGAGCCGCGATTGCTCGGGCTGATCATCGGTTCGGCGTGGGGGACCAAACAGTGGCCGCTGGAAAACTACATCGAAATTGGGCGGCGCTGGCTGGAGGAGCCGCGCGGCCTGGTGCTTTTGTTTGGCGGCACCCGCGAACATGGCGCGCTGCAGACAGCTGCGAGTGCATTGGGGTCTCGCGCCATTGTATGTGAGAATCTCGACGTCGGTGTGGTTGCCGCGCTGCTCAAACAATGTGAAGTCGTGGTTGGGAACGACACGGGAATCACGTTTCTAGCGATTGCCGTCAACCATCCCGCAACGATTGTACTCTACGGGAGCACACAAGTGAACTACACTCCCGCGCCGCCGAGCGCCGCATTGCATGCGGGCGTGCCGTGCTGTCTTTCCCGCTACGGACACGGCGCGAATCACTGCAAATGGAGCAACGAGCCGTGGTGCATGAGGCAGATGAGTGTGGAGAATGTGTGGAACAAAATCAATGCTCAAATCCACTCACAAAGCCATTAAAGACTATCACGAGTCGCTCGCCGGAATCAAAGGCATCGGTGTCTCGAATGAAACCGGCATTCGTGCCGCGTTTCAGGCGCTGCTGGATGTTACTTCTAAGGCATACAAATTCCGCTTTGTGCCTGAACAGCGGTTCGGCGATTCGCGCATCCGGCCGGACGGCACGGTGTATGATGATTTCCTGCCGCGCGGCTGGTGGGAGGCCAAGGACTCCAAAGATGATCTCGACAAGGAAATCGAGAAGAAGATAGGCAAGGGTTATCCGACCGAAAATACAATCTTCGAGGATGGTTTGCGCGGAGTGTTGTTTCAAAATGGCCGCGAAACCTACACCGCAGATTTGGGCAAGGCGGAGAATGTCGCCACGCTGCTCAATACGTTCTTTGAGTTCACGCCTCCGGCCTACAAGCATTTCGATCAGGCCAAGGAGAAGTTCAAGGAGCACATTCCCGAGCTTGCCAAAAATCTGCTGCTGAAGATTGAAGAGGGCCACAAAAAGAACAAGCCGTTCCGCGCGGCGTTTGACGAGTTTTTTGAACTGTGCAAGAACTCACTGAATCCGAATATCCGCAAAGAAGCTGTGGAAGAAATGCTCGTGCAGCACCTCCTGACCGAGCGGCTGATTCGCACGGTGTTCGACAATCCCGATTTCATGCGCCGAAACGTGATTGCCGCCGCCGTGGAGCATGTGCTCGATGCGCTGTTTGCGGGAAGCGAGAGCCGTCAGGCTGAACTACGCAAGCTGGACCGCTTCTATGTGGCGATTGAAGAGGCCGCCCGCACGATACCCGAATTTGAGGACAAGCAGCACTTTCTGAACACGCTGTACGAACGGTTTTTCCAAGGGTACAGCGTGAAAGTTGCCGACACGCACGGGATTGTCTACACGCCGCAGCCGATTGTGGATTTCATGTGCGCGAGCGTCGTCGAAGTTCTGAAAACCGAGTTTGGCAAGTCGCTGAGTGACCCCGACGTGTTTGTGATTGACCCTTGCACCGGCACGGGAAACTTCATTGTCAATCTGCTGAAGCGTGTGGACCCGAAAGGCATCGAGCGTTTTTACAAGCATCAACTGTTTGCCAATGAAGTGATGCTCATGCCGTACTACATTGCCGCGCTGAATATCGAGCATGCCTATTTCGAGCGCACGGATAAATATGAACCGTTCGAGGGCTTGTGCTTCGTGGACACGCTGGACTTGGCGGAAGCCAAACAATCGCGCTTAGGTTTCGAGGAAGAGCGCAATCTCGCCCGCGTCGAACGTCAGCGCAAATCGCCGATTACGGTCGTGATCGGCAATCCGCCGTATAATACGAATCAGTTGGATGAGAATGACAATAATAAGAATCGCTCATATCCTGTGATTGACAAGAGAGTGCAAGAAACTTATACACGAGATTCGCAAGCTACAAACCGGAATAAGCTTGGTGACGCATACGTTCGCTTTTATCGCTGGGCATCGGATCGCTTAGAGGGTCGTCCTGGTATTGTCTGTTTTGTCTCGAACAATGGCTTTTTGCGCGGTATTGCGTTCGATGGATTCCGCAAGCACCTCGCTCAGGACTTTGACAAGATTTATCATTTCGATTTCAAAGGCAATGCACGAACGAGCGGCGAGCGCAGAAGGCAGGAAGGCGGGAACATCTTTGCGGACTTGATTCGTGTGGGAGTTGGCGTGACCGTATTGGTGAGGTCTGCCAAGAAATCGCCCTTGCAACTCCATTATCATACCGTTGGCGATTACTGGGAATACGAAAAGAAAACCGAATACCTTGCTGGTTTCAATTCTGTTGCAAATGTCCCGTGGCAACCGCTCACGCCCGACAAGAAAAACAATTGGCTTGTTGCAGAGAATGCGGATGATTTTGAGACGCTTGTGCCGATTGGAAGCAAAGAGGCGAAAAGCGGACTTGTTCACGGGTCGATATTCAAGATATACTCGCTGGGCGTTAGCACAAACCGTGACGCATGGGTATACTCTTACGATGAAACGCAACTAAAGAAAAACGTCAAGAGACTGATTGACACGTACAATGCGGACATGGACAAATGGAAACGTCAAGGTAAACCTGAGGATATTGATTCATTTGTTACAGCCGATAGTGATGAAATAAAGTGGAGCAGCCGTCTAAAAGAGACTTTCAGGCGCGGGTTAGAAGCAAGAATTGATAAGCAAAAGATAAGATCGAGCCTGTACCGGCCCTATGACAAACGCTTTTTGTACTTTGATGACATGTTAGTGCAACGCCGTTTTGTCATGCCTGAGATTCTTCCGGTCACTTCCGAGGTGAAGAATCTCTTGATCTGCACTCCGAATATCGGGTCGAGTAAAGAGTTCCATGTACTCATCTCCGATGTAACACCCAATCATGATTTGATTTTTACAACCCAATGCTTCCCCTTCTACATCTACAACGAAGATGGCACGGGGCGGCGGGAGAATATCACGGATTGGGCGTTGGAGGAGTTTCGGAAGAAATATGAAAGCGGAAAACGGAAAGCGGAAAAGAAGAGTATAGACAAATGGTCTATTTTCTATTATGTGTATGGGATTTTGCATCATCCGGGGTATCGCGAGAAATTTGCGGATAATCTGAAGCGGGAGTTGCCGCGGATTCCGTTCGCGCCGGATTTTTGGGCGTTCAGCGAAGCGGGGAAACGGCTCAGCGAGTTGCATTTGAATTATGAAAAAATTCCCGCAATTTGGGAATCCGGTGAAATGACCGTAGGGGCAGATTGCATCGCCCGCGCGGAGTCATCGAAGGTTTCAGACGGGCGACGCAGTCAGCCCCTACGATTTGCCAAAGATAAACGCATTGCGCTCGTCACTAATCCCAAGGCTAAACCGCGCGAACTGTATCACGTCGAGAAGATGAAACTCTCCAAGCCCCCCCTAACCCCCCCACAGGATGTGGAGGGGAAAAGAGAGCTGCTCATCAACAAACACCTCACCGTCACGGGGATTCCACCGGAAGTTTTCGAGTATCGGCTGGGCAATCGCAGCGCGCTGGAATGGGTCGTGGATCAATATCAAATCAAAACCGACAAACGCAGCGGCATCACGAGCGACCCGAACCGCGAAGATGATCCCGAGTACATCGTGCGTTTGGTCGGGCAAGTGATTCGCGTAAGTTTGGAGACTGTGAAGATTGTGAAGGGGCTGCCGGAGGAGTTTGCTTGAGTTGAAGATTCCGCGCGGGTAACGGACGTGAAGACCCCCCTGCCCCACGTAAACGGGGGTAGAATTCACGGGTTGTCGTAACTCGCTCCGGCGAGGAAAGAGTCCCCCCTTAGTCCCCCCACAGGATGTGCGGGGAGAGTAAACGACAAATACAACAACGCCGGCCTCACGGGGCCGGCGTTGCTGTTCAGTAATTGTGCGTGATTTATTTCACGCGATTCGCAGCGGGCGCAACGTCTCCCAAGGTTGCTCGAATCCTCTGCCACAGCGATTGAGCGACTCCGGCGATGGTCGCGGGCGCCTGCTCCTCGACAAAATGTTCACGGATGATTTGCGGGTCGAATTGGCCATTCGAAAGCACCATCACGCTTTCAAGATGATTGCGCAGCTGGCGCACATTCTCGGACCACGACACCTTCATCAGCAGTTCCATATAATGATAAGGAATGGTCGGACGCGTAATCTTCTCGCGCTCGGCCATCTCATCCAGGATGTACATGGACAAGCCGGGAATATCTTCGGTACGATCACTGAGTGACGGCATGCAAATGCTCACTGCAGCCAGATCGTGAACCAAATCGGCAGACATTACTCCGCTCGCAGTTAGCTCTTCCAATTGAGCTTTGTCACCGGTCGCCATGATGCGAAAACTGGCGGCGCGTGTCTCACCGAACGATGTCGTGTATCTGCGCGTTCGCATCAACGACATTATGTGTTCCTGTGCAAGTGGATTCAGGTCCTCTATCCCTGCCAGAATCACAGTGCCTTCGCCCGCTTCTTCCAGGCGGCCGACACGACCGGTTGTCAGGTCACCGTACAATGTGCTCTTGATCGATTCCGTGTTCAATTGCGCACACTGAACGACAACGCACGGTTGCGATCGACGCGGGCTTTGCTCGTGCATAAGCCTGGCGAGAAGTCGCTTGCCACTTCCGGCTTCACCGTAGACGAATACGGTGTCGTCCCGCCCAGCGGCACTCCGCGCCGCTGAGACTGCAGCCTGCATTGCAAGGCTGACTGCGACGATGGACTTCTGCACACCCGAGGGTTGTGCTCGCCCTGTAGATTCGCCGATTGGTTGACTCATTTGACTCCGCATGACCACTTCGCCGTTCCTTCCCTGATTCGTTTCCCTGTTCATCCTTTGCGGACTGCCGGATGATCTATCCGATGCGACGTCCGCTTCAATTTTACTTTCGCTCCATCCTCGCCAAGGTATACCCTCTCGCCAACCTTTTCCGGATCAAAAAAACACCATATAACAAGGCGATCAAAGACGCCGATGCGCCGATCAATGCGAGGGTCGTTAGATATGCACTGGGATTCATAGTATTGTGCAATCGACTGTGATTTATATTTCAGCCTCAGAAGCAACGTAATGGACATGGAAGCAAGCAACACTCCAACCGCCCATTGCGTTATCGTCTGTATTTCCACACTGCTAACACGTGCCAGGAACTCCGCAGTATCCATTGCTAAGAACACACCGTACAGCGCGAACAGGGTGTCAGCATATGCGCCAACCGGTCTGTCCGTTCTCAGTTTATGCACAAAGAATGCCAGCAGGACAACGAGGGCTACAATGTTCACTCTGATAACGGCATTCTCGATCGGACGGTAGATCAACTCGCTCTGCGAAGCACCGGCATGGTCCAAAATAGCCGACGGATTCCAGTAATAGGGCCAAAACAACCAAAGGCACGTCGGTACGACGACTACGGCAGACAGCAGGTTGATGGCCCAGCGCTTTTCGTCCTTGAAGACGTACGTCGCGACTATCTTCACCGATCCCCACAAAAAAAGCCCATGCATGACAATTGACGTCACCACATAGGCCATCATCCCACCTTCGTCTCCACCCGCATACCAGCAGTGGTAAATGACCGGGGCAGTCAGTCCCAGCGCGGCAAAGATAAGCCAGAACTGAAAAAATACGCTGCGAAAATGAAGTTCCTGTCTGTAAGCCAGGAAACTAAGGAGCGACAGCAGCCCCAGCTGCAGAATGTTGATGCCGAATGCCAGATTCCGCGTCAAGAGCGGAAACGGCAAGAATACCAGTGTGTACCACAGCACACCAGCAGTGATCAGCGCATAGGATAAAAAAACAGCCACTGGTCCTCCACGTCCTCCGTGGCAGGGCCAGTGGCTCCGTTATACCTCTGAAAAACCTGTTCTTACTTGCCAGGCCGGGGAGGAATGACCGGAATCACGCCGGCCTCAATGGACCGCGGAGGGATAACTGGTATCACTCCCGCAGAAATTTCTTCCAATCCACGCGGGGGGATCACGGGAATCACACCAGCTGAAATGGACTCGGGAGTGCGCGGTGGAATCACGGGAATCACTCCCGCGTTGACACCACTGCTGCTACCCACCGCAAACACCGTTCCGCTACCGAACAGTAGAATAGTCGCTACAAGTTTTTTCATAGGCACCTCCTTGCACACTTGAACCAAGACCTCGAAAGCGGACTACGCCATAGTTGACGTGACCCAAATATATGCAGAGAACTTTAGGTTGTCAAGTCACATTAAACAGTCTCTTCAACTTTATTGCGACAATGCCCGGTTTCTTGGGGCTAAATCCAGCAGAAAGTGCGAATTCCTATGGCAATTAGACCGGTTGTGTAACATTAATTTTATTATATGTTTATGGAGTGAATGCGCCCGGTGAACTCCTGTTGGCAGACGATTCGACGTTTCGCCTTGTGGGGTGCGTGGAATTTGAGTATATTTACAGGCTTGAAAGTCATCACCTGCAGCGCCGTTAGCAGGCTGTGGATAAGCTTATCCAAGCATTTGTTTGTCTTAGCTCACATGGTGTGGATAACCGAGAATTCGACGATTTGAACTACATGGACAACCGGTACGCAGGGATCGTAGACAACTTCAGGCGACTTCAGGCCGAGCTTGCCAGCCCGGAGATGGCAGCAGACCGGGATGCCTCTCTTCCGCTCGTGAGACGGATCAAGGAAATGCAGCCGGTGGTTGAGAAGATCCAATTGTATGAAACGGTCCAGGACCAAATCGAACAGGCCCGCACTTTCGAGAGGGAATCGGATGCCGAATTGCGGAGTCTTGCCGAAGAACAGATCGGCGAGTTGCTGCAGAAGTCCGCAGCACTCGATGAAGAGATTCGCGAGATGCTCGTTCCAAAGGATCCCGACGATTCCAAGAACGCAATCCTTGAAATCAGAGCCGGGACGGGCGGTGAGGAGGCCGCACTGTTTGCAGCCGACTTGTTTCGCATGTACCAGAAGTTTGCGGAGTCCAAGCGCTGGAAGTTTGAAGTTATGTCTGCAAGCGAAGCGGACGCGGGAGGACTGAAAGAAGTAGTGGTTGACGTTCGCGGCGAGGACGCATTTGGTATGCTCAAATGGGAAAGTGGAGTTCATCGCGTGCAGAGGGTTCCCGCGACGGAAGCCCAGGGGCGAATTCATACGTCAGCGGCAACAGTTGCGGTATTGCCCGAGGCGGACGAACGGGAAGTCCAGATCAAGCAGGATGACCTGAGAATTCAGGTTTATCGGTCTTCCGGTGCAGGCGGCCAGCATGTCAATACAACCGAATCCGCAGTCCGTATTACGCACATTCCGTCCGGGATCGTGGTTGCGATTCAAGACGAGCGATCGCAGATCAAGAACCGGGCGAAGGCGATGAAAGTTCTGTACTCCCGTGTGCTGGCAAAGACTCGAGAGGCCGAAGCGTCGAAAGTGTCGGCCAATCGAAAATCTCAAGTCGGGAGTGGTGATCGTTCAGAAAAAATCCGTACATACAATTTTCCTCAAAACCGTCTGACCGACCATCGGATTGACTTAACACTGTACAAGCTTGATCGAATCATGGAAGGCGAATTGAGCGACGTGTGCGAAGCTCTTAGGCTTGCGGATCGCAAGGAGCGTATGAAGCTGGGGATGGAAGAGTGAGTCAGGTGGTGACGGCAGAGCGCAGATTAAGTGGATATCTCAAACTGGCGAAGGACTTTCTGGAGAAGCGAGGGATTGAGAATCCACGGGGTGATGCGGAAGTCTTGCTTGGCAAGGCGCTGGGGCTGCCGCGAATTGAATTGTACTTGCAACACGATCGGCCACTTTCCGACAATGAAGTCTCGAACTTTCGAGAGTTGCTGAGACGGCGGGCTCAATACGAACCTCTTCAACTGATCATGGGAAGTGTTGAGTTCTACGGCGCTCAAATTGAATTGCATCCGGGATTGCTCGTTCCACGGCAGGAGACTGAGCAGCTTGCACATCTGGTGCATGAACGCCTCTGCAAGCATGTACTCGGACACTCCCCGCGAATGCTTGATATTGGCTCGGGTTCCGGATGCATCTCCGTTGCGCTCGCAAAGGCCGTTGCCAATCTCGCGGTGGATTCCGTTGACATAGACTTTTCCGCTGTTCGAGCGACGATGCGTAATGCGTTGGCGAACGGTGTGGGTGAGCGGATTCAGGCGTTTCATGCTGACATTTTTTCGGACAGATTCCTGTCACTGGTATCCCCACCGTATGATTTGGTGGTATCGAATCCACCTTATATCCGGCGGGATGATATCCCACGCTTGAAACCCGAGGTCAGGGAACATGAATCGCACACCGCTCTTGATGGTGGGGATGATGGGTTGCAATTTTACCGGCGCATTGCGGCATTGGCTCCGCAGCTCTGCGGAAGAAGCACTTTTTTTGCACTTGAGATCGGGTATGGACAGGAACGCGATGTGACGAGCTTGTTTGAGAAGATATCGTCTCACGTTACCGTTGAGAAGGATCTGAGCGGGATCAAGAGGTTTTTGTTGGCTTCGATTGGAGGCATAAACCCATAGACAATCATTCCCATCTGATTGGCCGTGACTCTGCAAAACGGATGAATGTCGTCATGTGGTCTGTTGGAGCATCAGTCGCGATCACATTGGTGAAACTGATTACGGCTATCGCGACCAATTCCCTGGCGATGTACGGCGAGGCGGGTCACTCGGCTGTGGATACCCTGGCCGTGTTGGTTACTTTTGTCGCGATCAAGAAGGCCATTGAGCCGCCTGACCGGGAGCATCCGTATGGGCATGCGAAGTTCGA
>CAZVXJ010000125.1:0-8792 GCA_964631675.1 uncultured Alphaproteobacteria bacterium | reverse complement strand
CAAATGACACTATCGCAAAAGACGAATCTGGATGGTGCAATCATCGTCTCCACTCCTCAGGATCTTGCCCTTATCGATGCGAGAAAAGGCGTAGCCATGTTTCAGAAGATGAACGTGCCGATATTGGGTTTGGTTGAGAACATGGCGGGATTTCGCTGCGAGCACTGCAGTGAAATCACTTACATATTTGGACGCGGCGGAGTTGAGCGCGAAGCGGAAAAGCTCGGTGTGCCGCTACTGGCAGCCATACCGCTTGTTCCTGCGCTCGTGGAAGCGGCGGACGAGGGAGATCCGACGATTGCAATTGTACAAGACGGATCGCTCATGTCCGCATTCACGGCAATCGCAACTCAGGTTCTAATGGCACTTGGTATGGAAAAAACGACTTACGTTTCTGCTCAATAAGTAAACTGATTGACATGGCAACTCCTGAGGAAGTCTATCAAGCCCTGACCGAGGTTTATGATCCGGAACTTGCTCTTCCGATCACCGATCTTGGCCTCGTCTATGATGTCCAGGTGGACGGTACGTCTGCGGATGTAAAAGTAACGCTGACTTCTCCCGGATGCGCACTTGGCGGGGTCATCGTCGAGTATGCCAAGCGTGCTGTGCTCGGTGTGGAAGGTATTGAAACCGCAAACGTGGATATCGTGTGGGATCCTCCGTGGTCTATAGACATGCTGACTGATGAGGCCCGTCTCAAACTCGGAATGCTTTAGGCGCATAAAACTCTTGGCGGCTTGCGACCCGGATTCACCACAATTCCTCTAACTCTTCAAACTGTTCCTCGAGAGGACAGAAAGGGAAAATATGACCGAGCTAACTTCTATTCAATCCCCCGGAATTCCCCCGCGGGATTTTTCGTGCTCAGATATCCACTAGGAACTGAAATCTCATGCAGATAAAGGCTACACTAATAGATGCGGCTGGATTCAATCGTACAATTACCCGGCTTGCCCACGAGATTATTGAACGCAATCGTGGTACGGAAAAACTGGGACTGGTTGGAATGCAAACTCGCGGGGTTTACATTGCCCGCCGTATTGCCTCCAAGATTGAGGAGATTGAACACATCGCGCTGCCTGTCGGGATCCTCGATACGACCATGTACCGCGATGACTACCGAACAGCCCTCAAACAGCCCGGAGTGCAGGTTACAGAGATTCCATACGATCTCTACGATATTAATGTCGTCCTGGTGGACGATGTGCTCTACACAGGGCGAACGGTGCGGGCAGCCCTGGATGCAATTATGGATATTGGCCGTCCGAAACGCATTCAATTGGCCGTGTTGGCGGATCGGGGTCATAGGGAGCTGCCGATCAAACCGGATTTTGTGGGGAAAAATATTCCGACAAGTATTAACGAGGAAGTAACAGTGCACATGAAGGAAGTGGACGGTGAAGATGCGGTGTATCTTGTGGAGGTCGCTCCACAATGAGTCTACTGCCGCACAAACACCTGCTTGGCCTGTTAGATTATTCCGAACAAGATATAACGACAATTCTCGATACTTCGGAGCGCATGCGTGAAATTCTCGATCGCCCGGTAAAGAAGGTCCCAACCTTGCGTGGAGTAACGGTTGTCAACCTGTTCATGGAGCCTTCGACCCGCACACGAATTAGTTTCGAGCTTGCCGAGAAGCGGCTGTCTGCCGACACCCTGAACTTCGCCGCTTCCGGGAGTGCGCTTGCGAAGGGTGAGACTTTGCTGGACACGGCTTTGAATATCGAAGCCATGAAGATTGACGTCGTAGTAATGCGGCACAAGTCTCCGGGAAGCTGTCATTTCCTGTCGCGGCACCTCGAGTCCATCATTATCAATGCCGGTGATGGGTGCCATGAGCATCCAACACAGGCCTTGCTGGACATGCTGACGTTACGGGAGAAATTTGGTACGCTAAAGGGACTGCGCGTCTGCCTTGTCGGCGACATTTCGCACTCTCGTGTCGCGCTCTCCAATATTATCGGGTTGAAGAAGATGGGTGCGCAAGTTCTGCTCTGTGGACCTGCCACGCTAATTCCGCGAGATGTTCATACTCTCGGGGTCGATGTGTGCTATAATCTTGACGAGGCCATTCACAGGTGCGATGCCTTGAATGTGCTGCGAATTCAGTTTGAACGGCAAGCAGGAGGCTTGTTTCCCTCAATGCGCGAGTATCATAAGTATTTTGGATTGACCCGCGCGCGGCTTGAGAAAGCGCCGAATCCGCTCACCATTCTGCATCCCGGACCAATGAACCGCGGATTGGAGATAACTTCTGATATTGCCGACGGCGAACACTCGGTAATATTGCGCCAAGTAACGAATGGTGTAGCTGTGCGAATGGCTGTCTTATATCTGCTGGCCGGCGGTCGCGCTGTTCCGGAGGGAAAGTAAATTGAAGTCTATGAATCCAGGAAAATACTCCAGTGTATCCAGGCCAGGCCGCGCCGAGAATCTTGTGTTGGAAGGGGCTCGGGTGGTGGACCCGCAATTAGGACTGGACCAAGTTGCAACACTTCATATTCAGAACGGAATCCTGACAGTCAATCCGGCAAGTGTGCCCAATGGCGCCGACCGAATGGATCTGCGTGGTCATTTGATTACGCCGGGTTGGTTCGATCTGCATGTGCATTTGCGGGAACCGGGAAGAGAAGTTGCCGAGACTATCGCGTCAGGTTGTGAAGCGGCGATGAACGGAGGATTTACCGGTGTTGCGTGTATGCCTAACACCGATCCGCCGCTAGATAATGCGGGTATCGTGGGATGGGTGCGGGATCAGGCAGCAGGGTACCCGGTCGACGTGCACGTCATTGCATGCGCCACACGTGAGCGTAAAGGCAAAGAACTTGTGGACATGTCGGAACTGGTAGAAAGTGGCGTCCGAGGATTCACCGATGACGGCGCGCCTATTCGCAGCACTTCAGTATTGCGGCACGCCATGGAGTATGCGGACATGCTTGGTGCGACTCTCTTTGAACATGCAGAGGATGCCGATCTTGCTTGTGGCGGTGTAATGAATGAGAGCGAATGGTCCACGAAGCTCGGCATGCCGGGCATACCCTCCATCGCTGAGACGATCGATGTTGCTCGGTGCATTCTCATCGCCGAATTTTCAAACACTGCCTTACACATTTGCCACGTTTCAACCAAAGGATCCGTCGACTGGATTCGGTGGGGGAAGCAGCGAGGTATTCGAGTTACGGCCGAAGTTTGTCCCCACCACTTGTTGCTAACCGATGAGGCATGCAAAGATTTTGATACGGATTTTAAGATGAATCCGCCCTTAAGAACAGAGCAGGATCGTCTCGCGTGCCTTGAAGGTCTGAAGGATGGTACGTTGGATGTTTATTGCACTGACCATGCCCCGCATTCGTGGGAAGCCAAGGCGCAGGAATTCGACCTTGCTCCATTTGGAGTAGTGGGATTGGAGACAGCATTGGGTCTCGCCCTTACTCACCTGGTTCCAAACGTCTTATCTTTGAACGACTTGCTTCTACGCACGGTGTATGCTCCGCGTACGGTGCTAAAGCAGCCTATACCTACGATTTCCAATGGTTCGCCCGCAAACCTGACTGTTATCGATCCAGACGCCACGTACAAAGTGGCTCCCGAGAAATTTCGATCCAGATCCCAGAATACACCGTTTAAGGGCTGGACGCTGCGCGGAAGGTCCAGGGGAGTCATAAATCGTGGATTCGCCTACTTGAGTAGTCCATAGGCCTGCGGGGCCACGGGAACCCCGTTCTCCGCCCCGGAGTTTGTAGAGTACGAATAGAGTGGAGGCTACTCAATGCACCAAAGTGGAATGTTATGAACTGTTGTAACTCAATGTGGGTATTCCGTGCAGCCATCTTGTCTGCACTGGCCATATCAGTAGCCGGATGCGGCAAACGCGAAATTCCTGACGGTACAGTCGTCTCGATTCTCTATACGAGTGATGTCCGCGGCAAAATCGAGGGATGTGGTTGTAAACATAATGGCGGGGGAATTACAAAGAGAAGTGCCAAGATTCTGGCGGCTCGGGCAGAAGATCCTTCGGTTCTTTATTGTGATGCAGGAAATTTCTTGACCGGGACGGCCGAAGTTGATTCGACAAAAGGCGCTCTTTCTGTAGCAGTATATAATGCACTTGGAGCAGGAGTGGTCAATGTATCGGAGCGTGAACTCGCTTTTGGAGTCAATGAGTTCAAGTCGGCCGAGAGTGAGTCGAAGTTCAAGTATGTAAGCGCTAACCTGACGGAAGGCGGGGCATCGCTAGCCGATCAATACGTCATCATTCCCATCAAGGAAGCCAACGTTGCCTTCTTCGGTTTGTGCGGCACTCGCGAGACCATGCGCTATGACAGTCTTCGTATGCCATCCAGTGTAATGATCGAAGAGCCGATTGTCGCCGCGCGGCGAGTCGTCAACGAACTCACTGGTAAAGCCGACTTGATCGTGTTACTCTCCACATGCGGTGATGCAGTAGATTCGGCTATCGCTCAGGCTCTTCCTCAGATAAATTTGGTTATTGGCGGTCGAAGTTATCGACCAAATTCAGAAGTGCCGTGGGTTATAGGTGATACTCGGGTTGTTCGCGCACAGAGGGACGGGCGCACGTTGGGAAGGATGGATATGGTGTTTGGACCTGATCGAAAGATTAAGATGTACAACCCTACCTCCGTGACCATGGAAACCGGCGATCCGTCCGACGAAAAGATGCTGACCGTTGTGCGAAAGTATATTCCAGCCTTTGTTGATAATCCAACCGACGGTGTGAGGATTGCCGCGTCGAATGGCTCCGTCTCGGCTACATCAGATCGCTAAATAGAAAGCATACATCTGGAATATAAAGAAGCCCGTCGACAATCGACGGGCTTCTTTATGTTGCTCCATTGCCGGAAGTTATAGCCGATCGCCAAGCTCATAGCCTGTTCCGGTCGTAGATTCCAGATAGGCTGCCAGTAGATTCACAGAAGCTTCTAAATCTGCTTTGTGCACGGTTTCAACTGTCGAATGCACATAACGCACTGGAACTGAGATGCAGGTTACAGCGCAATGTCCGCTGAACATTCGCAATCCACCGGCATCGGTGCCTCCGCGAGGCAAGATTTCCATTTGGTGTTTGATGCCCCGTTTTTTTGCGAGGTTGCGGAGTTCACGCAAGAGCTTTGGATTTGAAATGGCAGATCCATCCATGACTTTCAGAGCGACACCACCTCCAAGCTGGGTGATATGCTCTTGGGGCGGTACTCCCGGTGTATCGACGGCGAGTGTAATGTCAAGCGCTATCCCTACATCCGGCCGAATATCTTGAGCCGAAGCGATCGCCCCACGGATCCCAACTTCCTCTTGAACGGTCGCGACGGCATAGATATCGACGCTATGCTTCTTCAGCTTGCGCAGAGCTTCAATCATTACCCAAACGCCGAAGCGGTTATCAACTGACTTACCCGAAAGACAATCGCCAATCTCATCCAATGTTCGAGCCATTGTCACCGGATCGCCAATCTCGACCAGTGCCTGTACTCGTTTTGCCGGAAGTCCAAGGTCAATGAAGAAATCGGTTACCTTGAGAGGCTTCTTCTGTTCGTCCTCAGACAGAACATGAATTGGCTTGCTTCCCATGACGCCCAGCAACCTCTTTGTCTCGGTGTGCACGTACACGCGGTGGCTCATCATCGTACGCGGATCCCAGCCGCCCACTGGCTGAACACGGAGAAAGCCGTCTTTATCCACATGACTCACATAAAACCCAATCTCGTCCATGTGGCCGGCCAACATGACCTTAACCTTGCCTGTTCCCTTGCGGTAACCCACAAGGTTTCCCATTTTGTCAGCCGTGACCTTGCAGCCTACCGCGGTCATTTCTTTGCGAATCAAAGCACGAATTCCCTCTTCCCGACCGGATACGGCGTGAGATTCACAAAGTTGCTTCAGCAGTTCGAAGTTCATTCCTCTCGCCCTTGAAATTATGTTCACCTCCGCTTGTCAGCGACAAGATAGTAGAATTTGACAATAGTGCAAGGGAAAATGCCCGCGCCGCGCGAATTCTCGCGCGGCGCGGTGCAATTTCATGGCAAATTCAGGACAAATTAGTCCATGCGGCGACGAAGAAAGGCGGGAATTTCGAACCTGGACTCCTCGCTAACTTCTTCTCCGACAATCAGGGGTTCGTTTCGACCATTGTTTTCCCGCGTCAGACGCTGAACATCCCCAGACGACGCAGGCGCACGGTGGCCATTGGATCCAACAAAATCGCGCGGTCTGGCGTCATAAAGGGGTGCGGGCCGAATGGGATCAGCAAAGCGCTGGACGACGTGCGAGGTCTTCGTCTGTGGCATCTTCCCACCCAGAGGATTGAATCCGGTCGCGATTACAGTAACCCGCAGCATACCGGTCAGATTCTTGTCCACAACCGCGCCAAAAATGACTTCTGCGTCCTCGCCAGCCGCATCATAAACCGTCTGTGTTGCGTCGGACACATCGTGCAAGGCCAGGTCCTCGCCGCCACTTATGTTGATCAAAATTGCCCGGGCGCCGGCAATCGAAACGTCCTCGAGAAGTGGGGAAGAGATAGCCTTCTGCGCTGCCTCAACGGCTCGATGTTCGCCTTCAGCCGTACCAACTCCCATCAAAGCGTCACCCATTTGAGCCATTACCGTACGGACATCGGCAAAGTCTACATTGACCATTCCCGGGACGGCAATCAGATCTGAAATTCCCTTCGTCGCCTGCAGAAGGATATTGTCCGCTAACTTGAATGCATCGATGAGTGTCGTGCTGCGATCCACAATCGAGATGAGCCGTTGATTCGGGATAACAATCAGTGTATCCACATGCTCTTTTAGTTCCGCAACGCCACGTTCAGCTTGTGACGCACGCTTTTTACCCTCGAATGCAAACGGTTTCGTAACGATGCCGACGGTCAGTGCGCCGACTTCCTTTGCAATCTGAGCCACCGTTGGCGCCGCGCCGGTTCCAGTACCTCCGCCCATTCCGGCAGTAATAAATACCATGTCAGCTCCATCGAGAATCTCGCGAATTTCCTCGCGATTCTCCGCCACAGCTTGCCGGCCCATTTCAGGATTGGCACCAGCGCCAAGACCACGCGTAACTTCACGACCAATCTGTATTCTCCGAGGCGCTCCATTCTGCTGGAGAGCCTGCGAGTCCGTATTGATCGCCACAAAGTCCACGTTTTGAAGGCCAGCACCTATCATGCAGTTTAGCGCATTTCCGCCTGCGCCGCCCACGCCGACTACGCGCATTTTCGCGCTGCCACTGATCTCGTCTGCAAAACGGATACGACCGTTTTCCATAGTAGGGAGTCTCCTTCCGACTGTGAGGTTTAAAATATTCCTTGAAACCAATTTTTTACACGTTTGGGAGCGCGCTGCCGCCACTGATTCGCTTCCTCATTGACGGAAGTCTTTCGCGACATCTGGCCGAGCGCGTATCGCACCAGTCCGATACCTGTGGAGTACTTCGGACCAAAATGCATCTGACTGTCGAGCGGCAATTCGCGCGGAGCACCCACGCGAACCGGTACGGCAAATATCTCTTCAGCTATTTCTGTCATTCCCGGCATGGATGAACCGCCGCCGGTCAAGACGATTCCTGCACCCGCCAACTCAAGTGTCCGTGAGCGGATGAGCTCCTCACGGGCCATACCGAGAATTTCTTCCACACGTGGAGATATTATTCCCACCAACATGGATCGGCTGAGATCACGCGGCTCGCGCCCGCCGACTCCGGGGATTTCCAGAAATTCATTTTGGCCAATAGCACGGAGGTGCGCGGCGCCGTTATCGAGCTTGATCTTCTCGGCAGATTCCACGGGCGTACGCAGTCCTACCGCGATGTCGCGTGTGATGTAGTCTCCTCCGTATCCAATAACAGCAGTGTGTCGAATCGCCCCGTTCGAGAATACGGCGATGTCCGTGGTACCGCCTCCGATATCCATTAGAACAACGCCGAGTTCCATTTCATCAGTGGTCAAGATACTCGCTGCTGAGGCCAGGGGTTCGAGTACCATTTCAACAACGTTTAGCCCTGCGCGTTTGCAGCAAGCGAGAATATTCTGTGCAGAAGAAATCGCGCAAGTTACAATGTGTACGTTTGCCTCAAGGCGCACACCCGCCATTCCTACCGGTTGGCGGATCCCGCGCTCCGAATCAACCATGTATTCCTGCGGTAAAACATGGAGGACGCGGCGGTCCATCGGCAGTGCTATTGCGCGAGCCGCCTCAACGACGCGTTCAACATCTGGCTCGGTCACCTCGCCTGTGGACTCACCACGGGCACGAGTTACCGGGATCGCTCCTCGCGAATTCAGACTCTTGACGTGCTCGCCAGCCACGCCGACCCAGATTTGGTCGATGCGCTCGCCGGACTCCTCTTCTGCAATCTGTACAGAACGCTCTATGTCTTCAGTGGTCTGCTCCAGATTGATTACAACGCCTCTTCGTAATCCGCGTGATGGAACACAGCCAAGACTGAGGATTTGCACGTCATCTGCCCCGCGTGCCTCAGCGATTACGGTTAGTACTTTCGTAGTTCCTATGTCGAGACCTGCGATCAGGTTTCGATGGGGAGAAGGCTTTCTCATCCGCGGTCTGACTCCATGGGTTCTTTCGATTGGGGAACGACCACCAGTTTTCCGGGAAATCTCAAATCGATCAATGAATGTGCGGCTGTTTCCGACAATGTTCTGCCATCAAGCAAGAATTCTGACAGACCGATCCACCCTAAGTCGCCAACTCCATCGCCTATTCTGATTTCCAGATCGGGTTCTATCAAAGTGGCAAACATCTCATCGCCGCGAA
>CAZVXJ010000124.1:0-8895 GCA_964631675.1 uncultured Alphaproteobacteria bacterium | reverse complement strand
CGTACACCCCCAACCAGAGAATTGATTGCGGTGGCAACGTCTTCAACAGAAACACCTAAGTCGGCACAGACCGCGCGATCAGGAATGATTCTCAATTCTGGTACTCCAATCCGATAGTCCGTATCCACGTCTACCGCGAGCCCGCTTGCAGCAAGGCTTGAAGTAACATCAGAGCTTAATCCTTCCAATGTCTTCCAGTCGGGTCCGCGAATGGAAAACTCGATCGGAAATCCGCGTTGGGCCGTGAAGCCCTGTTGAGAAAGATCCTGCACAACGGCCCGCACTCCGGGAATCGAGTTTAACTCCTTTCGAAGTCCTGCCGCGAATTCCATCTGGTTTTGCTTCCTGTCATCCGGCGGCACCAGAGTGACAAACACGACTCCGCCACTGATGCTCCCCCCGCCAAATCCGCCGACCACAGCAAAACACCTGGTTACTTCAGGTCTGGACGTGATGACCTTCTCGACCTTCTGAAACAGCTTATCGGTTTCTCCTAAATCGGAGCTCACGGCGGTTTGAACACGCACCATCAAACGACTCTGGTCTTGCGAAGGCACGAACTCGCCTGGCAGATTCTTCATTACGATGATGGCTGACACGAAGATGACAACCGCAGATGAGAGAATAGTGCCGGGTCTTCGCAGAAAGTTTCTGAGATGTGTTGCGTATGTTGTGCTGATCCTGCCAAATGTGTCGTCGACAGCCAGTCCGAGTTTGCTGCGGTGTTCTCGCGATACATCCAGTATCTGAGCGCAGCGTGCTGGCGCAAGAGTGATTGCTTCCAAATAGGACAGGAGCACCGCAACACATAGTGTCACACCGAACTGCAAGAAAAATTTTCCGATAATACCGTCCATGAATACTACCGGAATGAAGATCGCCACGACTGCAAGTGTTGCCGAAAACGCGGAGAATGTAATCTCCTTCGTGCCTTCGAGAGCGGCTGTTACCCTGTCCTTCCCCATCTCGGCGTGGCGCGTGATGTTCTCCAGCACCATGATCGCATCGTCAACTACAATTCCCACTGCGAGCGCAAGTCCGAGCAGTGTAAAGGTGTTGAGTGTGAACCCAAGGAAGTAGATGACTGCAATGGTTCCGAAGAGTGACATCGGAATTGCCAACACGACGTTCAGGGTGCTCGAGAGCGATCCCAGGAACAGCCAGCAGACGAGCGCCGTAAGAATGACCGCTAAAATCAACTCAAGCTCGATTTCGTGCACCGACTCTTCGATGAACTTTGTCGAGTCGAAATTGATGCCGAGCTCCATGCCTTCGGGAAGTGTTTTCCGGATTTCCTCAAGCTGCGTCTTGACACCTTGTGCTACGGCCACTGCGTTTGCGCCGCGCTGTTTGCGGATTCCAATTCCTTGTGCAGGAACCCCATTCACTCTGGACAGCCGCCGGACATCTTCAAATCCATCTTCGACCAGTGCGACGTCCTTCAGGTAAATCGCCCCTGTGCTGGATTCGCGCAGGACAATATCGCGCAGTGTCTGGAGATTAAGTGCTTCACCCATCACCCGTACACTCACCTCCCGCCCGGAAGTCTCGAGTCTGCCTGCAGGAAGTTCGACATGTTCGCGCTGAAGGGCGCGCTGAACATCTCCGATCGTCAGCCCCTGGGCGTCAAGCTTAGCCGCGTCAATCCAAATCCGAATATTCCGCTCAAGCCAGCCACCCATGGTAATTTCCCCGACACCCGGGACGGTTTGCAGCTTTTCCTTGACTCGATAACGCGCATAATCACTCAGGACCTGCTGCGCGTAGGGCCCCGAGAGTCCGACCCACATGATCGGATTATCCTCAGGGTTTGACTTGGAAATGACCGGCGGATCAATATCGCGCGGTAGTCTCTGCTGCGCCTGTGAAACTTTCGTCTGAACGTCCTGCAGGGCGACATCCACATCACGTGAGAGAATCAGTTCAACTGTGATCGACGCTCTCCCCTGCCTCGACGTGGAAGTAATGCCTTTGATTCCCTCAACCTGTGCCAATGCTTCTTCCAGAACTTCCACGACATCGTTTTCGATGACTTCTGGAGCTGCGCCTTCCCACGTTACGTCTACAGTAATCGTGGGAAAATCAACATCGGGGAATTGGCTGATCCCAATTCGACTGAGTGCGACGAGGCCGAACACGATTGTGCCGGCCATCAACATCCACGCGAGTACGGGTTTTTTGACACAGATCTCAGTCAGATTCATGAAGGAATCCTCTTCGAAGTATCTGCCGCCACTTCCGTATCAGGTTTGTTTCTTACAATCCGGACGGGTGCTTTGTCGCGCAATGCTTCCGCCCCGCGAATCACCACCTGCTCACCTGCGCGAATCCCGTCTCTTACCTCAACCATGCCACTCGCCGTCTGCATGCCTAACTTCAGAACGCGTTCTTGTGCGATGGAGTCTTCAACCACAAAGGCAAGAAAACCGCGCTCGCTGGGACGAATCGCGGTCTGCGGGATAATCGGAAGTACTTTCGATTCACCCAGCTTGATAACGGCTTCCGCAAAGGCGCCGGGCCGGAGCAGATCGCGTCTCGATTCGGTCACCTCGGCGGTCACCGAAATCATTCGAGTCGTTTGATCCGCTGCCTCGGTCACGGCAATCACTTTTGCCTTATAGGTTGTCCCTCGATCACCCGTAGTGAATTCGATGTCAAGTCCTGGTTTTATCCGGCTGGCATCCTGCTCAGGCACGCTCACACGAAGCAATAGCGGATCGCGGCGAACCAAAGTTGCCACCACGGTTCCGGCCTGGACATATTGCCCTGTTCTTACGGAACGAGACTGAATGACGCCTCGGGCGGGCGATGGAATGCGCGAGTCGCGTTGGTTCAACTTCGCAAGTTCGAAATTCGCGTGCGCCTGTGCGGAATCTGCCTGAAGTGTGCGCACGCGTGTTTGCCAATCCTGCATTTCTTCCGGCGATACCCAACCGGGGTTCTTCTCGACGATATCCGACCGTCGCAGCAGTCCTGCCTGCGCCTCCGCGAGTGACGCACTGGCCTTGGCGTACTGCGCCTGAGCCGATTTCAGGTTCAGCGCAAATCGCTCGGGTTCTATCTCAATCAGGGGCGCACCTTCCTCGGCGCGATCACCTTCCGTAAACAGTACTTTCTCCACGACTCCGGAAACGCGCGCCGTCACCGGAACGATCTCAAATGCCTCAACGGAGCCCACGGCGTTAACGGTAAACTCAGCGTCACGGCTTTCCACTATCGCGACTTCGACTGGAAACTGAAGTTTCGGTTTCGTTGCGGTGCCTTTGCTTGCGGAGCTGCTTTCGCCGCAGCCGATCAGTATCATGGCAAAAAAAAGAAATCCAATCATCACATTGAAACGCCCGAGGTCGTCGGCTTTCGCTACCGCGCGTCTCAATAGTCTTGTCTTCCACAGAATTTCTCGATAGGTCATTATCTCGGCCTTGAAATTTCTATACTTAAAAACACCATCAAGTATACGAAATGTGAGGCACTCTTGTTCCGTCTCGCAGGGTGTCTGCAGGGAGAGGCTGCCCCCAACCCAATGACGGAGCGAAATCACTAAACTCTTGTAATATCTTGTGTTGGGCCGTCGCGTTCACGAAACAGAAACACAATCCTCACGTTGTGATATCATGTCAAGGGTAAATTGACGTGTTCCTTCCCCTGCCTCGGGTCTGTTTCTCTAAATCCCTTTCAAAATCATGTCATGAATATGAAATCAGTTCTGCTGTCTGTCATTGTCCTTGCCGCTTTCGTGGTGATCTCCTGCTCACGGGACGACAATCACCCTTCTATGCTGGCTCCCGACGGGCCGTCCGCTGACCGCAAATGGACGGTTCTTTTTTACGGCGCTGGTAATGATCCATCTGATCAGCTTGAGGATGGCAGTTCGAGAGTACTCACTGCAGTGCGCGGGCTTGAACAGAGCCGTTTCGATGAGCAGATTTCTGTGCTTGCGTGCATCAGTACACTCGGCCACTCGGGCGGACTCACGGTCTATGAAGTTGGATTTCATCCTTCCAGTGAAGCAGAAATTGCTTCGCTTCAAGTTGCGCGATGGGAATCCGTAACCAGCAACGACGCAGAACAGCTTCGAAGATTTGTCGAAGTTGGCATGTCTGTTTATCCTGCGCAGAATTACATTTTGCTATTGAATGGCTCAGGTGATGGCGTCGGTGGAACCTGCCGTGACAACACCGCGGGAGACGCCATGACCGTCAGCGAAATGCGTATTGCACTTTCGTCTGTTACCGTGGACGACAGACCTGCGCATTTCGCAATCATCGCCTGGCTCGCGCCTGAAATGGGATCGATTGAGGTTGCTTATGAACTCAACAGCGTAGCGGATTATATGGCCGCAATTGCCTGGAAACAGCCGTTTAATTTTGTGCATGGGCTGCGCCAGTGGATGTTTGATTTCGCCTCGGCACCCGAAGCAGATGCTCAAGTTATCGGGTCATACCTGGTGGATGCGGTCTATGAGTCGGCACTTGAATCCAATCAGGACTATCGTTACACGCTATGGGATCTGTCGCTCGTCGATACTCTGGCGGCAGTTGTGGAGGAGTTTGGTGTGAGTCTCTCGGCAACGGTGGTGAACGCTCCCAATCGTATACTCGCGGCTCACGACTCAGCTTGGAATGCCGTCACGGATGACTCCAATGCAGTAGACGTTGCAGAGTTTGCTCATCAAGTTGCGGATGATTCGTCCATCATCAACAGTGTCAACTCGCAACTCGCAGAGACAATTGACCAGCTTGTCCAACAAATGATCGTTTATTCCCGCACAACCAATCCGGAGGATACGCGGGTTGGACTTTCGGTTTACCTGCCAGGTGCAGAGTCCGGATGTGATCTCGGGAGTTATGGAGAGCTCCAGTTCGCCCATGACATGCCGGGCTGGCTCGGATTCATCACCGAGCTTTGTGAGGTGGGTAACAATCGAACTACGATTCAAGGAACGACGTACTGGCCCGGACATGCATTGGATTCGCGGTTCCGCTTCTTCATCAATCGGTCGCGTGACGGCGCAGAGATACCGTTTGCGATCCCGATTGAGTTCACACATTACTTCAGACCCGATTCCGCGTCTTTCACGGTCTCATTTAACCTTGAAACCGAAGTGGATTCATGTTATCTCGGAGTCTTCCGCGACATAGACGGCAGCGGTGCACTTTCCTCTGGTGATAGCCTCGGTTTCTACAAGCGAATGACTTCAGTGCGGGATTGGGTGGCCATCGAACGCGGAGAGGCCTACGACAGTATTGCTGTCACTGTACGCTACCGTCAGCAATAGCAGTCTTTTTGTTCCACATTTCATCCAACGATTACTATTCATCTATGCGAACGCTCTTGATCTCTATTCACTCTGTAATTCTCACTGTCTTTCTTTCGTTCACTCTCGGGCTCGCTCAGGAAGTGACCTCGTCCAGCGGCACCATCGAAGGCCTTGTCGTCGATTCAGAAACGGGCGAAGGCTTGATCGGTGTATCGGTGATGCTGCAGGGCACGGCGCTCGGTGCAGCGACCGATTTAGATGGTCATTATCAGATCGGGCATGTGCCCACAGGAACCTATGTTCTGGTCGGAACCTATCTCGGCTACGCGAAATACACTGTCACGTCACTTGAGGTCAAGCCGAGTGAATCAACGACTTTGAACTTTCAGATGAAGTCTGAAGCACTCCAGGGAAAAGAAATTGTGATTGAAGCCAAGGAAGTGAACAACACCGAAGCTTCACTGCTCAATATTCAGAAACGTTCATCTTCGGTCGCTGATGGTATTTCTGCCGAGCAGATCAGGAAGTCTCCAGACTCAGACGCAGGCGATGCTTTGAAGCGCGTAACAGGCGTCACTGTGGTAGGGGATAAGAATGTGGTCGTGCGTGGTTTGGGTGAGCGCTACAACAATACCCGCTTGAATGGCGCATCCATTGCCAGCCCGGAACCGTTAAAGCGAACTGTTCCGTTCGATATCGTGCCGGCCAATTTGCTGGACAATATCGTCGTGTCGAAGACGTTTACTCCTGACCAGCCCGGAGATTTTGCTGGCGGATCGGTTAACCTGACGACGAAGGAGTTTCCCGAGAAACTCACTCTTTCGGCCAGTACAGGTACAAGCTACAATACTCAGAGTTCGCTAAGAGAGTTCATGACGTATCGCGGTGGTGATCGTGACTGGCTTGGATTAGATGACGGCGCCCGGAGTATTCCGGATCGCGTCGTCAATGAGACTCAATCTGGCGGCTGGATTAATGACAACGCACTGGCCAGATCTTTGGCGCAGGAGTTCAGGAATACGTGGGAACCGCGAGCTGGTACGGCACCGCTCAATGGCAGCCGCGCTTTCTCTGTAGGTAACACGAATACCATTTTTGCACGACCGCTCGGCTGGCTGGCAACATTGAACTATGCTTCGAATTACTCGACGCGCAGCGAACAGCAATTTGCCTACACATCCGGATTCAATGATACGACCGGTCAGCTGATTCTCGACACGACAGCCAATCTTGCGGTCGATAAGTCGGTTCGATCGGTGAACTGGGGCGGAATTCTTGATTTGAATCACAAGATTTCAGCCCATCACAAGGTCAGTATAAAGTCCATGTACACGCGGTCTGCTGATGACGAGGCGAAGATCTTCGAAGGCACGATTGATGACGACACTCAGTATCGAAATTACCGCCTGGCATGGACTGAGCGGTCACTCTTCAACGTGCAGCCGAAGGGTACCCACGAACTTTCGTCCATTTTGAACTCGCGGCTCGAATGGAGTTTTGCCTATTCACGCGGCACGTTTGATCAGCCGGATCGACGTGATGTCTATTACAATTACAATGCCGAGGACAGCGCATGGGTTTTCCTCGGGACCAATGAATCCGGCTTTCGCCGCTTTGCTGAATTGAACGACGATGTGATTGAGCCCAGCGTTGATTGGACGGTACCGTTCAAGTTCATGTCACGCCCGTCAAAATTGAAACTGGGTGCCTTGACGCGCCGACAGAATCGCAGCTTTCCCACACGGAAGTTCTATTTCCGCTATGATCGTGAACCAGGTACTCCTTCGCTGGACAACACCCTGCCGCCGGAGGAAATTTTCAGCGAACGCAGCATTCAGAACTACTTTATTCTGTCTGAAATCAGCCGTACGCTGGATTCCTACGAGGCCGATATGACCACGGATGCTGCGTACATCATGGCTGATCAGCTGATTGGCCAAAAATGGCGCGCGGTCTATGGAGTGAGATTCGAGAATACGGACCAGCATTTCAAGACGTTTCCGCCGCCCGGAGGCGGCGCACTTGACGTCACCGAAGGTGGACCCTCTCACTCTGATCTGCTTCCTGCACTCAGCTTGACATATAAGGCAAACGAGAAAACTAACCTTCGATTTGCCGCCTCCAAGACGGTTGCTAATCCCGACTATCAGGAGCTTGTCCCCGCTGAGGACACGGACTATTTTGAAGGCACAATCAAGCGTGGAAACCCGGAACTCGATTACACCAAGATCTACAACCTCGATCTCAGGGCAGAAATCTATCCGCGTCCATGGGAGAGTTTGTCCCTCGGACTTTTCTACAAACAGATTAATGACCCGATCGAATGGTTTCTGGCTCCGGGCTACTCAGGGGGTGAAGTACTGCTGCCGGGAAATCTGGTGGATGCGAATAACATTGGCGTAGAACTTGAGTTTCGCAAGCAGCTCAATTTTGTAAAGCCCCTTGGGCACTGGGGTGAGTACTTCTCTACCATCGGCAACGTTACGTTGGTGGAGTCCAATGTTGATTTGAACGTCAAAAAGTATACGCCCGGCCAGCCACTAACCGGTGAGACCGTGCTAACGAATGACAAGCGTCCCATGACCGGTCAGTCAGACTACATTATCAACTTCGCAGTCGGCTTCGATCATCCAGGATGGAAATCCAGTGTTCGCCTCCTCTTCAATACGTTCGGGGAGAGGATCAGCCAAGTGGGTGCCTACGGAGTCCCTGACACTTATGAGCAGCCATTCACCAGACTCGATCTCTCGGTCAGCCAGAAGCTCAGCCCGAACTGGTCGGCTAAACTCAATGCATCCAACCTTTTGAACTCGGAAGTGGAATTTCTCACGAGTGAAAGTACGTTCCACAAATACAAAGTCGGACGCACTTTCGGCGTCGGAGTTACATACGCACTATGATAAACTCGGTTTGAACCTCGCAGATTTGTCATAGGAGATTCATACGAAAGAAATACTTGACTTGTAGATTTGGGATGAGTGAGCAACAGATTCTTGTGTCCATCAAGTAATACTTCCGTATAAGTCAGGTTAGATGATCAACCAAAGGAGACCGTTCATGATTCGAAATTCCTCTTTGATGTGTATTGCTGCGCTTCTGTGCTTAACCGGTGCTGTGCTTGCCCTCGATGCACCCGCTGAACTCGTGATTCGGCGCAGTGGTGCCAATGTGAACTTGCAGTGGAGTCCAGTATTCGGCGTGACTGAATATAGTATCTACCGTGATACCAATCCTGATATTGATCTCAGTTTCCCTTATGCCATCACAAACGCGACTTCATACAGCGATCCGATTGGTGCCGGCTCCGCTTACTTCTACACCGTCACGGCAACGATTCCGGCTGGAAGTCTAAGTGGAACGATCCGCGATACCAGTGGGGTCGGCTTTGGAGGCGTTCTCGTGTGGGCTGTTTCGCAGGCAGATACCAACCAGACCTACTTCACTTACACGCTCTCGAATGGAACCTACCTCCTGCAGGATCTTCCGATAGGGACGTATGATGTTTGCCTCTACCGTTATCTGCGCCCGGTACAATATCCTGCCGCACAAGTTATCACTGACGGTGGCACAACGACTCTGGACCACGAATTTGCGGATTTTACGTGGACAACCGTTTTGGGTTCGCTAGCCGGGAC
>CAZVXJ010000123.1:0-8902 GCA_964631675.1 uncultured Alphaproteobacteria bacterium | reverse complement strand
GATTTCAGTACAGGTGTTTCATCGCCTGTCACCAGATCTGCCCACGGTAAATTGACTGCGCCGGGAATGTGCCCCGCGCGCTTGTCTATCACTTCCACTTCTCCACGAAAGCGCTCACCCGCGCGAGCATCAAGCAAAAGCAATCCACGCCCTTCAGCGTGCTCAACGTCCTGCATCGAGACCGTGAGTGCGTCGTTCGATTTGCCGCTAAAGAGATCGCTCACAGCTTGACGTGGATGAGCTTCGCCGGATTCGATTTCTCGATTCTCGGCACACCACTTAGTCAATCCGCCGTCCAGCACCGCAGCCCGATCGCTTCCGATCCATTTCATCATCCACCACAAACGCGCCGCATTTGAGCCAGGGCCATTGTCATAGGCAACAACAAAACTCGAACTTCCGATGCCGTGTTTGGCCAGAGTAAGAACAAACACTTCCGGCTTTGGCAGAGGATGCCTGCCGCGAGTCAGATCACTTCGATCTGCAAGTTCCGAGTCCATGTCGAGAAAGATCGCACCGGGAATGTGGCTCTCGCCGAAAATCTGCTTGCCTCGCTGGGGCTGATTCGTTACATTGCGGACATCGGCAATGACCAAATCCGGCGAGTGGAGATTTTCAGACAGCCACGCAGTGCTGACCAGAGGTGATGGTGGAAGTTTCATGGGGTTCTTCAACTGTGAAATGATTTGCGGAGTAGCTAATCTCAGTCTGCGACAGAATTCACGATTGTACACAAGCGTGTATGAGTTCAGCCAAACTGCGAACCCTTGCTATGGCACAGGATTTGAAGTCTGCAAGTGATGAGTACTATAAAAATGCCCACTCACGATGAATCGAGACCCCGACCGATGATGCGAATTCGAGCGCTACTCTGCCTGTTGAGTTTTCTTGCGATGGGAGCAGTTCCGCTCTTTGCCGCGCTGCGTGATATTCAACCAAGGCCCCAACAGATGGGCGCGCTGTCCGGCGATCCCGTGCTGATTCCAGGTGGAATCTACTTGGTGATGGCGTCTAATTTGAATACCGAGGAGGCCTTCATTCGCGATCTGGCCATCTATGAGATCTACCAGCGCACTCAGCGAACGCCAACGATTTTGACTCCTGCTCAAGCAGCGGGTCGCACGTCGACGCTATGGTTAATCACCGATGACCGGTATCCGCAAATCATGAGTGCTCTCGATTCCACCGAGATCGCTGGACTTGGTTCGTTTACACACGACGAGGAATATCAGATTTATGTCAGTGATAACCGCATCATCTGCGCGGCAAACGATCCCGCAGGAATGAGGTGGGGACTGCAGTCTCTCGTAAACCTGCTGGCTGAATCTTCGGGAAACTTGTATGTTGACCGCGTTTACATACGTGACTGGCCGGATTACAACATCCGTGTGTCAACAATCAACAACTCATGTCGCAGCCCCTCGCAAGTCGATTTTTGTCACAGTATCATTAATCAGAGTTACGCTGCCCGGATAAATGAAATCGAGTGGAACAACGGCGACGCAGGGCAGCCGGTTTTCGGTAACCCATGGACGATCAGCCAGGCTCTCGTGCTCCGGCAGAAGATCGCGAACATGGGCATGAAACTCACGATGTCTTGCGACCGCACCGCTTACGTGGTCAACGATCCGTCGTGGCAGGAAGGCGTGCCCCAAAACATGACTCCCATGCGTGTGGGTGCGGGTGGATTCACTCCTATTACGAGCGGATTTGGCAGCGGAGTACTGAACCCGGGATTTGAGAGCTGGACCAGTGGGCGACCCGATAACTGGACGACCTACGACGCGCCGCGATGGGCTTACATCAGCCGCGATCCCAGTATCAGACATTCGGGAACAGCATCCGTTCGCTGGACAAGTGGTGGCCCGGGCACTCCGAACAGCTTAGAATTGCGACAGAACCGCTACTTCGGTGCACAACGCTGGATCCTTATGAAATTCTGGTATAAAACCCAGAACTTCACGGGGCAACTCCGGTTTAACGTCTATGGTCCTCCTCCGGTTGCCACAGGCTGCGATTTCAACGCCTATCTCTTCTCTAACAACACAACCGATTGGACGCTCGTCGAGCATCGCTTCTCCACGTACAACATTGACTCTGTCCTGTTCATGATCGGGCCGGACATCGCGCAGGCGGGCTCGCTCTGGATTGATGATCTCAGTCTTGAACCGGCAGAACCGATGGATCTGCTGCGGCGACAGGAAACCACGCTTACTGTGCTAAAGCGACCGACAAACGAGGTGATGCTCGAGAATCATGATTATCGCGTCGTGGAGACGAGTGGCACTACGCATCTAAACTATGTGGACAGACCAAGATTTGAACGTCTTGACGGCGGCCGGCTTGCAATCGGCGACTCAGTGTTTGTCAATTGGTACTGTGCCGTACCCTATCAATTCGGCCGTCAGACTCCGTGCTGGAGTTTAAACGATAACATCGTTGATTACCAGATGCGGGTTCGAAATCTGGACTCTCTGTTCCGTCCCGATGCCTTCAAGATTCATATCAACGAAGTTTCTTATGCCAACTACGATCCGCTTTGCACGGCGCGAAACCTGACTTGCGGTGAATTAGTTGGGAGCTATTGTCGTCAACTATATGAGGCCATTCAGGCACGAAGACCCGGAGCTAAGGTGCGCATCTACGGCGATCCGGTGGATGTATGGGTGAACGGACCGCGAGCGATGCCGATCTCACAAACTCCGTGGACGGTCGGTGTGCTCCAGGAGTTGCATCCGTCTATGGAAATCATGGCTATGAAAAGCTACAGCCTGAATCTCGATTCGAGTTTCGCTTATTTCCAAGCCAACGGATTTCCGAGTCTCATGGCTGCAGACGGCGGGGGATTTGACAGGCTGCTCGAAGGCGCCGTCGCAGCCAGACGATGGCCTGGAACGTGCCAAGGGATGCATTTCTACGATTATGATCTGGCGCTCTATGAGCAAATCGGAGATTTCGGAGATCTCTCGTGGAATATTGGACCGTACTTCATTCACACACCGCCTGGTGCGTCTGGCGCAAACCCGGGTAATTTTGTAATCACTGCGCAGGCGTGGACCGATACCTTTCGGTCCTCCACTCCGCCATCACTGACAGACAAGAGGGTTCGCTATCGATTGCTGCCAAGCGGTGCGTGGAGTGATGCAACTCTGCTGAATATTGGAACTGAACTGTACTCGGCCACCATCAACACGGTTGGAGCATCCGGCATCGAGTATTATCTTCGCGCTACCGATCATCGTGGGCTTACTAAGACCTGTCCGGCTGATGCGCCTGCGAACACCTTTCTCCTGATTTTCTCAGAGGCGCCATTGATCATTACGCCGGACTACCGTGAAGTTCAATATACAACCGCAGTGGTTGGAAACGCGCGGGTCATCGAATGGCCTAGTGTGCAATCTACCAAATGGTACGAGGTGCGCCGACAGACCAGCCTTAAACAGGAGCCAGCCGACATGGAACTGATCGCGAGGCAGTCACAGGCCATTCCGCGATTTGTGTTTGCCACTGACCAGCAGCCGGACTTCATGCTTTCAAGCATCAGAGTGTTTGCAGTTCTCGAGGAATCATCGAAGGCAGACACGCGGTAACTTCAACTCCGATCCCTTTTTCATGCAAGAAACCTCCGGCACGTTTGTCCGGAGGTTTCTTGCGTTTGTAGCGGGGGTAGGATTCGAACCTACGACCTTTGGGTTATGAGCCCAACGAGCTACCAGGCTGCTCCACCCCGCAATGTGAGCCCCTAATATAACAGAGGCTATTGACAATGTCAAGTCCCTCTTGGTTCCGATGCGACGGCCTTACTAAACTTCATCAAACAGCCCTCAACCCGCCTTGGTGTGCGTCGAATCACTCGGAACTTCGCTCCCGATATTTCCGGTTCCTCACCTGCGTCCGGTATTCTGCCCAACCGCTCCGCCAGTAACCCGGCCAGGGTATTCGCTTCGGTTTCGGGTGGAATCCAGCCCGTTATCTCACTAATGTCCTCAAGAAATGCCGCTCCCGAGATGAGGAACTTTCCAGGGGCTGTCCGCTTTACGATCGGCTCATTCGGATCCCATCTTTCCGACACCGGGCCGACTAACTCCTCCCAGATATCCTTGATCGTCACCAGTCCATCGGTACCGCCGTATTCATCAATGACTAGTGCGACGTGCCGTCGGCCGCGCCTGAACTCTTGAAGTAACTCTATCAACAATTTCGATTCCGGTACGGCATGCATTGGACGCACAATTTCCAGGAGCGACCCCAACTCGTCCAATAAGTCGCGTGCACGAACATACCCGATAACATGATCAACATCTTCGCGGTACACCGGCAAAATGTTGTGACGGTGCCTGACGAATAGTTGGCGCGCCTCGGCGACTGTCGAGTCCACAGAGATCGCAACCATTTCCGTCCGCGGCGTCATTATGTCTCGCACCTTTAACTCTCGAGCATCCAAGTAACGGGCGAGCAACGCGCTTTCGGCTTTGGATTCAATCTCTGCGTCAGCGGCACCCGCCAACACCTGCTCGATTTCGCTGTGAAATGCAAGATCGGCAGAGATCTTGTCTTGCCCCTTCGGTCGATTCACCAATCTGGTTAGCGGATACAATAGCCAGCGAATTGGAGACACGACCACATAGCAGATTGCGAGCGGCCATGAACAAACCCTTACCATGCGGTTTGCAAATCCATAGGCAATTGTCTTAGGCAGAATCTCCGAAAAGACCAGTGCAAAAACTCCCGCCACAAAGGAAATTACGGCTATCGTGATCTCACCAAGTCCAAGTTGGTTGTAGTATGCCGTGATCAGCGAGGCGTAGGCGACATTGGAAATATTGTTTCCAATCAGCGTTGTTGAGAGAAAACGGTCTGGTGGACTGCAAAGCCAGCGAGTAACCCTTGCGCCGGTTCTATTTGCACGCACCCATCCCTCCAGGAGCACTCGATCAAACGCTGTAAAAGCAGTTTCAACCGCTGAAAATGCCACACCAATGACAAAGATAACGATGATCAGGAGCAGGAGATCCATGTGCCCGTCTGACTCACTATTATTCGCCCTCCGCTTTTCTCAACCAATTGAGATGCCATTTCTGTTGATTGAGACTTTCTGCATTTAACTCGGTAAATGTTGGGGTCATCCACACTTGATGCGGAGACGCTTGCCTCGAACTTTCGGGCAATGAAGTAGAGTACATTGATGTCATCTGCAGCGCAAGTCACATCCACAAGCTGATAAACTCTACACGTTGATAATACGACTCGCGAAAGAGTTTCTTCCGCGCATTGTCCGTAGGCGCGAGACAGATTACCGGTTCCCAGCTTCGTGCCGCCGAAGTATCTTGTCACTATCACTCCACATTGAAACAAGGACCGCGCCTGAATCTGCCTGAGAATCGGAAGCCCCGCAGTGCCATGAGGTTCACCGGCGTCGCTCGACTTTTCAATCAAAGACTCCGGCTCGCCCATTCTCAGCGCCCAGCACCAGTGAGTTGCATCATAAAACTCTTTTCGCTGTGACGCCAACATGGAATCGAAATCACTCTGATTACCTGCGTGAAAAGCAAGTCCAAAGAAACGCGAGCCCTGCACGCGCGTTTCTGCACGGCCGGGCTCGCCAATCGAAAGAAACTCATCCGGGGCTTGCAAGGACTATGAAGCGGCAGATTTTTTTGAGCGAAGTGTGGCCTGCGCCGCGGCCAGTCTGGCTACCGGCACACGGAACGGGCTGCAGGAAACGTAGTCCAGTCCTACTGAGTCGAAGAAATAGATTGAATGAGGATCGCCTCCATGTTCACCGCAAATCCCGACTTTTAGCCTGGCAGAGGTTGTACGGCCCTTTTCGGTCGCCATACGGACTAATTGTCCGACCCCTGCAACATCCAAGGATTCAAATGGATCCTCAGGTAGAATTCTGTGCTCTACATAGAAGGGTAAGAACTTACCTGCATCGTCTCTTGAAAGTCCCATGGTCGTTTGGGTCAAATCGTTGGTTCCGAAGCTGAAGAATTGCGCTTCTTGAGCTATTTCGTCTGCCATGAGTGCCGCTCGGGGAAGTTCGATCATCGTTCCCGTAAGGTAGTCAAACTTCTGCCCGGATGCCGTCATCACTTGCGACGCCACACGGTGGACAATCTCCGCTTGCGAGTGAAACTCAGCAAGCGTCATGACCAGTGGAATCATGACTTCCGGCATCACGCTGATGCCCTGCTTTTGCATGTTCGCCGCTGCCTCAAAGATAGCACGCGACTGCATTTCTGTGATCTCTGGATAGACGACCCCTAGGCGACAACCGCGATGTCCAAGCATCGGATTTGCTTCGGCTAGCGACTCGACCTTTGAATGAATCGAAGTCGGCGAGACTTTCATCTTCGCGGCCAAGTCATTCGTGGCAGACTCGCCATGTGGAAGGAACTCGTGAAGCGGCGGATCCAGCAATCGAATAGTTACCGGTTTCCCGGCCATCTCACGAAAGATTCCCTCAAAATCTGCACGCTGTATCGGAAGAAGCTTGGAAAGTGCGTGCTTCCGTTCATCCAGAGAATTCGCCAGAATCATTTCGCGCACGAAATCAATCCGGTCACCTTCAAAGAACATGTGTTCCGTGCGGCAAAGGCCAATGCCCTCGGCGCCGAAAGCAATGGCATTGTGGCACTGGTCGGGCTGATCAGCATTGGTTCGGACTTTCATGCGGCGGATTTCGTCAGCCCAGCTCATCAGGTTCGCATACAGCTGATATGCCGGCGCACTCTCCGGCTTCAGTGTCTTCTCCAGGAGTACTTGAATGACTTCTGACGGTTTGGTGGGGATCCGCTCGGCATACACATCTCCAGTAGATCCGTCCAACGAGATCCAGTCGCCTTCTTCGATTGTTACCCCGCCCGCGCGCATGAGCTTAGCCGAGTAATCGATGTCCAGTGCGTCGCATCCTGCAACGCAGACTTTTCCCATTTGCCTTGCGACGAGGGCAGCATGGGATGTCATGCCGCCACGCTGGGTGAGAATTCCCTGCGCTGCATCCATACCCCGGATATCCTCGGGGGACGTTTCAATTCGCACAAGTATAACTTGCTCTCCCCTCGCCGCCCACTCTTCAGCATCCGATGCATGGAAGACGGTGCGACCACTGGCGGCGCCCGGACCCGCGTTCAACCCTTTGGCGACTCGCTTCGCCTTCTTAACAGCCTCGATATCAAAGATCGGTCGCAAGAGCTGATTCAGCATCAGTGGTTCAATGCGGTCAACGGCCTCAGACTTGTCAATCAATCGTTCATTGACCATTTCTACTGCCATTCGAATCGCGGCCAAGCCAGTTCTCTTTCCGACACGGCACTGCAGCATCCAGAGTTTTTGCTCCTGAATGGTGAACTCGATATCCATCATATCGCGGTAGTGATGCTCGAGCTTGTCAGTGATGGCAATGAGTTCCTTGTATGCGGCCGGCATTTTTTCCTCAAGTGAGGCGAACTTACCGGCCCGTTCAGATTCTGATATAGAATGCGCCTCTGCCCAGCGGCGTGATCCTGCAAGTGTAACCTGTTGCGGGGTGCGAGTTCCGGCGACGACGTCTTCGCCTTGAGCATTGATTAGAAATTCGCCGTAAAACTCTTTTGCGCCTGTGGCCGGATCGCGGGTGAATGCCACACCAGTTGCGCAATTGTCGCCCAGATTTCCAAACACCATCGCCTGGACATTGACCGCAGTGCCCCATGCTTCCGGAATCTTGTTGAGGCGGCGATAGACGATAGCGCGCTCGTTCATCCATGAGCGGAACACGGCACTGACTGCTCCCCATAGTTGCTCGCGCGGATCCTCCGGAAATTCGACTCCCTTGCGCTCTTTGATGCTTGCCTTGAACTTTCGTACGAGGTCTCTTAAGTGATCCGCGGTCAACTCTGTATCCAGTTTCACTCCAACAGACCTTTTCATCTCGGCGAGCATCTCTTCAAACGGATCGTGTTCCTCTTTCGACTCGGGTTTTAGGTCGAGCACGACGTCACCGTACATGGACACAAACCGCCGGTAGGAATCGTATGCAAAACGCGCGTCGCCACTTTTGGAGATCAAGCCCTGAACAGTTTTGTCATTCAGGCCGAGATTCAAGATGGTGTCCATCATGCCGGGCATTGAAGCCCGGGCACCGCTCCGAACCGAAACCAGCAACGGGTTCTCTGGTGATCCGAATCTCATGCCGGTCAATTCTTCGACGTATCTCAAGGCAGCATCCACTTCACTCATCAGAGATACGGGATAGTTCCGCTCATGTGCATAGAAGTAGGCACATACATCCGTCGTCACCGTAAAGCCCGGAGGCACTGGAATACCCAGCAAGTTCATCTCGGCCAGATTTGCCCCCTTTCCACCGAGCAGGCCTTTCATATCGGCTCGGCCCTCGGCTTCTCCATTTCCAAAGGTATACACATACTTCGCCGCGTTTGTCGATCTATTCGGCGAACCTGCTGTCGATGATTTCTTGGCCGGTTCGATTACCGTCGTAGACATATGCTTCCGAAAACCTTTCTGGTAAAAAACTATTTCAACAAGACCGCTTTGGCTGTTCGCACCGCCTGCGGTGTTTCCAACTGGATGAAGTACAATCCTGAAGCGAAGGCGGACAAATCCAACTTCAGCTCGTGCATGCCCGCGGATAGATTGTCGAATCGTCGTACCTGAATGTCGCGCCCAATCAAATCAAACACACGCACCTTCACATTTGTGGTTCGGTCAAGTGTGTACGATACTCGCGTCGTTGAGTTAAAAGGATTGGGTGAGACAGAATGAAGTGCAAACTCATTGGGCACACTGCCGGCGGATAGCTCGGCGGCAAGATTAATGTGATACTCGACTGTCTTTAGAATCTTGTTGTCAGGATCAATGCGGACCGACCTGGCGTCCATTATCCCGAACGTGGTGTCAC
>CAZVXJ010000122.1:0-8912 GCA_964631675.1 uncultured Alphaproteobacteria bacterium | reverse complement strand
AGTCCCAATGTAGTCTTCAAGCATTGAGAAGACCCACGGCACTTGGCCTTCCTGCACCGGAACACGGACCCAGTCCTGACTGAACAGCACCGGAGTCGTAGAGACGCTCACGTCAGAGAACTGGAAGCGCGGCGGATTCGGATCAGCGTTGCCACGGTTGTCTGTCGCCAATGCGCGGAACACAGCACCCGCCGGGATGGCGTCAAACTCAAGCTGCAGTTCCCACGTATTGTAATCCAGTTCGTTGTTGCACCAGTCTTCGCTTTCGGTGACTTCACCAAGAGCAACCCACGACTGGCCGTTGTTAATAGAATACTGGAACGCAACGCCAACCGTGTAGTTCGGCGGACAATCGTCTGTAACTGCCCAGAGCTTATCCATGCAGCCAAGGCCGTTGTCGTTGTCGAATCCTACGATCCAAGCGCGTTGATACAGACAGTCGATGATTTCGATGTCAATGCTGGTCGTACCACAGTTACCTGCGCGATCGTAGGCAACAGCCACGACTTCCCATAAACCGAACTCGAATCCACCTGTATTCCAGAACACTTCCCACGGCGCTCCGTTAATGTCGCAGCCGAGGCGTTGCCAAGTTTCATATTGCTCGTAGTCGCCGTTTTCGTAGCTGACGACGTAGAAGCAAACACTGTCAATTGGGCTATTGCCGCCGTTCGAGAACGGATCCTGCACGGTCGAGATGATTTGAGCCACCTGACCCTGGCAGATTTGCGTATCTTCCGGCGTCACATCGCCATTTACGTTCGTGATATTGACAATCGGGTCACAGTTATCCAGGCGAACCGAATCGGCAAAGACGATAAACGCTTCGTTGGACTGCGGAATCGAACTGTCACTGACACGTGCGCGGAGTTTGATGGTTCCGCATCCGCTTCCAGTGAAGTCAGCCGCGTAGGCCCAACGTCCTGTCTGTCCGTCACGAATAGCCTGTCCCACATACGACCAGTTCACACTATCCGGGTTTGCAGCCCAAGTCCACTCGAACCAAATCGTATCGATATTGGGATCGGTCTGACCCTGAGCGAAACTCACCCAAACGTCGTCAAGCGTCGGCATGTCATGCAGCTCGCATTCGCCGCCCACCAGACCACCGGTTACTGGAGCGTTACCTGTCAGCTGCCAAGGCAGACTATGATCAATGACCAGGTTGCGGCAGTCGGTGGCAAGCGTCACGATGTTTCCACCTTGATCCGCCGAACCGATGGCGCAAAGTTGTCCGGGTCCTTCAGACAGTACGGTAACATCCCAACCCGTCAGCGTCCACGTGGTCTGGCCGATGGGACCCGCCACGTTTCCAACTTGAACGGTATCCACACCGCGCACCCAAATGAAGCGCACGTTGTCAAGATACGGTTCGGACACAGCCACGATGGAAATGTTGGTTCCATGCAGTCTCGGATTGGTTTCAGCATTCACACCACCAATGGTCGTGATGGCAATGCTGGCTTCGAGATCCACAACCGGCCATGTTCCATCAACCACATACTCACCTTGGCCATCTACGAAGTCGGTCAAGTAGACAAGGTCTGTGGCAACCGCCGCGAAGTCGTACGTCCAACCCGGAATCAGTTCCGGCGGAACCTGCCAGTTGAAGCTGTACGGGAAGTTCGTGTCCGTACCAATGAGTGTCCAGTTATCCGGATCTCCACCGCTGTGGCGGTAGTACAGTGCAACCTGACGCAGACCGAAGTTATCGACTGCATTCAAGGCGAACGTATGTACCGCACCGCGTTCGAGGTTCGTCACGAGGTTTCCGTTGCGGCGAATTTCGGTTATGACGGCATTCGGACGTTCGTTATCAATGTTCACCAGCAGCGGATGAGACGGCGCACCGGATTCGCCTGCGTTCGGATTACCGTCCATGTTGCCATAGAAGTCTTCCGCAAACGCGCCGACCCAATAGGTACCGTTCATCAGCTCTGTATTCCAGTGACACTCAGTCTGCTGGAAGTTCTCTCCGTCACCTTCAATGACCTCGATGATCGTCCACGGACCGGGCGCTCCCTGTTCGAGGGCACCGAAGGTCACCTGCGTCACGTCGATATCATCGACAATGGCATTCAGGTCGACGTTGCCCGTCAGGAAGATGACCGCAGAATCCGGTGTCTGATCCGGTGTGGCCGTCAGACTGTGAGCAACCGGCGCGATATGGTCAACCGCCTTAAAGCGCTTGACGAATCCACGGTTGATCAGGTCTTGCCATTTTTCCAGATAGGTGATACCGGCGCCGTGATTCAAGAGCTGAGTCCAAGTCAGTTCGTTGCCGTTCTGATCTGTCGTCAAGCACGCGATATCGTACCACGTTCCCGGTTCAATTTCAGGACAAACTCCGAACGGTCCACCGCTCCACTCGCCTAACGGCAGTGAGCTGAACGGTCCGGTGCTGTCGTCGCCCATGTAGCACCAGCTCCACGGCTCAAGCGGATGGTCACCAGCGCGCTTGATGTACCAAATCACGCCGTAGGCATCGTAGTTCGTCGTGTCGGGGCATGCACCAAGCGTAAGTTCGGTGTAGCGCTCGATCGAGTCACCCGCCTGCGGTTCGCTCCACTGGAAGCAGGGCAGGTCTTCCACATTGATTTCAGATTCCCAAACAAAGACCTGCGCAACCGGGGCCTGTACGTCAATACTGACGACGTAGTTGTCCCACTCTTCAAAGTTGCCACATTCGTCTTCGCCGCGGACACGCACCCAAATGTTTCCGGCAAGACCGGCCACATCCCAGTACGAGGTCCAGAGGATTTCGTGGTCTTCATCTTCGGTGAGCATACACCACCAGGGCTGAGGCTCGCCGCACTCTTCGCAATTCCACGAATCCGGTGAAGACGGATCTTCGTCCACGGAAATTTCAAACCAGGTTGTTCCATCCAAGCTGTACTCGAAGTACACGCGCTCGATCGTGTTATCGCCCACCGCTCCGAAGGCATGCAGCCACACATCGTGACCCCATGCAGCGGACCAGGTAGCAGAATGCGTCTGCTGGTCAAACTGCACAAACGCTTCTTCATCACAATCCGGCGTGTCATCCCAGTTCAGTGCCCAGAGTTGGACATCCGGCGGTGTCGTGTCTTCAATTCTCACGTCGATGTAGCGACCTTCGGCAAACGTTGCAACGGCCTCTTCGGCATCGCGGTGTCCGTTCGTCCAGCGATCTTTCACGGTGGCCACGATGTGCAGAGAATCACCGCAGTGGATATTGCTGAAGTCAATCAGGACATAGTGGGCATTGCACGGGGACGGAATCCAGCCGCACTCGGTCCACGCGTCTTCCTGATTCGGGTGCCACATATTCTTGCACCAGAGGCGGACACGGTTGTGAGCCTGAGTCGAATCGTCCGGTGTGAGACCGTCACTCCACTCGACCCACATCCATGCCGGATCATCTTCACCCGAGGTGATTTCAATGACATCCGGACCATCCGGGTTAGGCACATTGCCGTTGATCTGGGTAATCCAGGCTTGCGGCTCCGTGTTGTCGACGTGCGTCCAGAAGAAGTCAGCCATTTCTTCGTGCTGCTGCTGGCAGATAGCATCGATGGCCAGCACCCACACGCGGTAATATCCGCTCGGGAAGATCAGGTTGCCTTCTTCATCCTCTTCTTCGAGATCCCAATAGAAGCAGTAGCTCTGACCGTGCGACGTCCGTGTGTCTTCCCAGTAAACGGAATCCACAAGCGTCGGCGGCACGCCGGCTTCTTCACTTTCAACCCACAACTGGACGCCCCAGACGTATTGCTGGTAATCGGGCAACTCACCGCAAATGCGTACAGTCTGGTTGCCGATTTCAGTGTTGCCGTCCAGAACGTTGTCCGTGAACGACTCGTTGCCTTCAACGCAATCCCACGCCTCATACTCCATATAGTCGAGGCTGGCGTGATCCGGAACATCCGGCGCACAGTCAATGCAAACGAGGTTGGTTTCGCCAAATCCACAATCCGTGGTCACCAGCATACTGTCGAGGTTGCCCGCGCAGTCTTCGAAGGTGACCCAGAAATGGTAGCATCCCATGTCAATGTTGTGCTCTGCCCAGAATTCGCAGAGGTCACCGTCAAAGTCATTCGTCCAGATTCCGGCATCGGCCGAATCCTGAATCAGCCAGCGGTCTTCACCGAAGTTCGACACCAGATACCAGGTTACTTCCCATGTGGTGTCTTCTTCGCTCCAAACGCTGTCAACGGTCCAAAGCGACATGTACGCCCAATTGACGTTCACTTCGCCGGATACTTCATCCGCCAGGAAGGTGGCAGTGATCGCTCCGCTTTCATTGTCAAGGCGGCAACGGTCACCACACCACGTATCCACTTGAATCGTCGGCGCAGCGTCACCCGAGCCTACCGGCGGAGTACCATCGACATACAGGATCACTGCGGCCGAAGTATCATTACCATTGTAGTCTTCGACGATTGCGCGGACATTGAACCCGTGGTTGCCAATATCTTGCGGCTGCGGCTGGAACCAGACGCAACGAGTGGTGTCACCATCCGATCCATAATCAAGATGATCATAAATCGTCTCAATGTTTCTCCACTCACTCGGGTCCTGACCGAGAATGAAGCTCTGATATTGGAATGTCACACTGGCCAAACCGGTATCGATATTGGTCGCAGCGAAAATCGCTTTGATGCAATACGGATCTTCCGGCAGGATGTAGAGTATGTTCTCTTCCGTGCAACTGTAAGCCGTGTCAATCTCATTGTAGATCTGATAGATCTCAATGCGAGCGGCCGGCTGCGCGTCGTTCAGGCGTACGGTAATCTGGCAGACCACGTTGTCGCACAGATCGTCATTCCACACGGTGTCAATCGCGACTACTCGGAGCTGATACCAGCCTTCCGGGTCATGTCCCGTGTCTTCGAAGTACTGCAGCACATCCCAGGTAGCGCAGATCTGATCGCCGTCGTGGCGGGTCGTGTCGTTTGAACCCTCTGCGGCCTGGATGTTGGTCCACGGACCGATTGGATTCAGCGTACGGTACTGGAACACACCAAGGATGGCCTGATCGGCGTAGCTCGAATCCGTGGCGCAGATTTCGATCAATCGGTCTTCCGGAATGATCACGACTGAGTTATCCGGCGATGTGTTGCCGTTAACGTCCGAGATGCAGGCAGAAGGTTGACTGACATCCACCCAAATGGATTCAGCATTGGTATAGTAGAAGTTTCCGCAGTAGTCGACAACAACCGAGCGGCTCCAGAACATGCTGTTCTCTTCGCCCACCTGGTCACCAGCCTGAACATCCCACGTTTCGTCTACCAAACCGTCACCGTCATTGTCGACGTCGTCGGTCACCGGATTGTAGGCAATCCAGTATCCCGGCCACGCTTCAGTCCAGCCTTCATCGTCATTCGAGAAGACCGTATAGACGTTTTGCCATGAACTGTCTGCGAACGGGTTATTCGTCAGGCTGACCTGATAAACGACCTTGCAGATATCTTCCACCACCAGACCGCCGTTGTTCGTCTGAATGTCGGTCACAAACCAAGCGGTATCTGCGGGGTTGCAGACTTCGCCTTCGTGAAGCATTCCGCCAGCCAGATAGAAGCGGTCGAATTCGATATCATGTACCGCAGGTGTCGAGCCGTCTTCAACGATTGTGTTGTCGACGAACACAACATGCAGCGAGTCACCGTAGGACGGATTCTCAATGACATGATATGCGACTTCATCGTGCCAGCCAACTACGGTGCGGAACAGATAGCTGCCGTCCGCCACGTCGCGGCTGTCGAAGTTAATGAACCACGGGCAATAGCACCACTCACTTGAGATCAGTGCATTGGGCTGGCCATCAATCAGCCATTCCTCTTCGCACGACTCAGCATGTGGATCATCAACCCACAAGTCAATACCATGTTCCTCCCAGAAGTTATTGTCGTTAGCGTCAATAACGAAGGAGTAGGTATAGCAATCAGATTCACCGGTAGCCAGCATGACGTTGGTAGTCCAATGGCCGTTATCTTCGGTCATTTGGAAGAACTCGCCAAGCTCCCAGATATAGACTGCCACATCGGGGAACAGGTCACGTTCAGCGTACCAATCGTAGACCGGGTGATCGTTCGTACCACTATAGTTGTAGTACCAACCGGCAATACCCGGCACATCACGCTCGTCAATTTCAAAGTGAACGCTGGCAGAATCCGGATCCGCATCATAGGTGACGGGCGGATTCACCGTTTCGTCCACAACAGGTAACCAGTTTACACCATCCTGTGAATACTGGAACCACACTGTATCCAGTTCGCCGAAGAACCACGGATTGTCAACCAGACTGGCGGAGAGGCCGGTCACGCCGGTAGCTCCGCAGTGGTCGCCGTATTCGGGCGTACAGAACACCACTTCGGGCTCGTTCACGTTCACCACTCGCACGACGATGTCGATGCAAGTGATTTCACCTTCGTTAACGAACTGGTCGAGGTCATAGTCATTCTCATACAATCCGTCTTCCGCGAACGGCAGCGGATTGGTGAGCAGAACCATGGCGAAGTTGTAGACTCCGGGCGCCCAATCGTTGTTGAAGTAGAGACCAACCTGATAGTTGCCGTCATTGTCGTCATCCGGCGGGAATTGATCCCATCCAAGCGGCGGATAACCACTGTTCGAGAAGAGTACAGTGTCGCCGTTGGGCCAACAGTAGACTATTGGCTGCTCTTCACCCGTGTCAAGATTCCACAGGCGGACGTTCCACGGTTCGATCACGTCGCCACGGCAGTTGGTAATAGACTCTTCCGCCGTGTAGAATGTGACGAATGCATCCGGATCTTCGTATCCGTCGTCATTCACGCGATTGTACAGGATCTCGATTGTGTCAGCGGTAGCCGGCGACCAATCAACCTCCTGCGTCACGCGAACGCGGTTATCCGGATTCTGAACATCATTCTGCACGTAGTTAACCGAGGTAATCGGAGCCTTGGGCATACAAACGAAGTTCAGCTCGCATCCGTTCTGTCCGATATGAATGGCTTCTTCATTGCCCGTCACATCGACAACATAAGCTGCTACTTCCCACTGCGACCACCAGATACCAGCCGCATCATCCTGGGCCTCAATGAAGCCGCGGACGCCGGACCAGACAACGTAGACGCTATCCCAAGTGTTAATCAATTCGATCGGTCCGATTGCCGGAATGGCCGGGTTCAGAGACTGGTCGTTCGGGATGTATGCCCAATCGGTCTCAAAGCCTTCCGGTGCGGAGCGGCGATACTTAAAGTGCATGGTCCAGCCGTCTTCCACGCTGTCGTGCACCGTAGCGGTGACGATCAGCGTATCCAGCGGGTGACCGGAGTTGCAAGTCGAGAAGATCTCTCCATCGTTAATCAAATAGCTCTCGGCAAACTGCGGGAGGGCCCAGGCAAACACGCCATGGTTCCAGCAGGTCACGTTCGTACCGAACGGTATGCGGTCGCGAATTTCGAGCGCCATGCAGCACACAGCATGCAGCGGATCGTCGCACTCTTGATCGCGATCGACATTGCAATCGCGGTTCAGGTCGCCGCCCCAGTTGTTGTTACCGTAGTCCACATCGTCGATCGCATAGGCGCGGAAGCGCATGCTGTCCAGCGGGCTATTGCCAAAGTCGCGGAACGTCACATAGACTTCATAGTATTCCGCGGCGCTCGGCGTATCATCGAAACCGTCATTCGGCCAAACTTCGATGTCCGGAGAACCGTGAACCCAGAAAGCGTTGTTTTCGTCTTCCAGATTACGCCAGTTGCCGTAGCGATCGAGCAGCTGGAACTGAACACCCGTGAGGCCGCAGCCGTTGTCGCTGGCGGTCGCACGCAGCACGAAGGTCGAATCTTCCCACGTGGTCTCAATCGTCGCAAACTCGTTGTCTTCATCATTGTCCGGATCGCCAACCCAGCAGGTGGGAACTTGCGGCGGAGAATTGTCAACAAACACCGGCTGCCAAAGCGGACTGGTATCGTACAAGCCTCCGTCATCGTAGGCCACAGCGTACAGATAGTAGGTACCACTGAGCAGATTATCGGTATTCCACTTCACGTAGTAGTACTCGGCAAAACCAGGTGCCACTGAATCCGGACTTGCATCACCCGCGAAGAACGTGTGAATACCCTGTCCAGGAATCGAAAGTGAGTCAACGAAGAAGAACGCCAGACTGTCCACATCCGAAAAGATCGGCACGCTTGCCTTGACCGGCACCCACGCCGCGGTTCCGGTGCTGTCGCAACGATAATTCGTTACGCACATATCCGGTTCCGGATAGCAGATGACAGCAAGTGGGGCAGTGGTGTCGCACTCCACACGGAAGGTAACGACCGGTGTGTTCAGCGCGTCGCTGTTGCCGCACACGTCGAACACAAGGAAGCGCAGATTGAATTGGTGTGCGGTTACCGGCGGATCCTGATTCAACATCGAGCGAGTCAGTTCAGCCATGTTCAGATTTGCACACCAGCTCTGCCAGACTTCATCACGAGCTACGATCGTATCTTGACCGTTGCTGAAGTCACCCGTGCGTACGACCACCCAGCCCAAGGCCGGATCCGTATTGCCCGGGTTGTAAACATCCAAGGCCTCAAAGAACTTGTACTGCATCATGCCTTCATAGGCATCGAACCAGCGAAGTTCGTTTGTGAACGAGTCACCAGGCAACGGATCGTATAGGAGATCCGGTGCAATGAGATCCCATGCACAGACGCGCATAGTCGAGTCGGTCATCGTGTTCGGATTGAAGCACGCGACCAGTGAACCTTGCGGCCTGTGGCTCGGACCGTAGTCAAAGTCGTAGCCATCAAAGGAGAAGATGCCTGCGACCGGTCCAATATCATCGGTGATGTAAACCGTAAACGTATCGATGCAATGGTGCCCGTAGATATCGAACGAATGGGTACGCACGAAGTAGGTATTGGTGCAGTGCCCGTCCGGATTCACCGGCGGGA
>CAZVXJ010000121.1:0-8940 GCA_964631675.1 uncultured Alphaproteobacteria bacterium | reverse complement strand
TAACACGGATTTCTGCGGCTCGGATTTTGTATTGCTGTCGCTCGGCGATCGTCACCTGCGGTTGGTCAGCCTCGAATTCTAAAGCCCTAGCGTATAACAGCCAATCTTCTGCGGACTTGTTGGAAATCTGATCGAGAAGATTGCGCGCATCGACAGCGGTAATCCTCGCTGGTTGTATGAAAGCAGATACTGTGGGCGTGGACAATGTGAGAATTGGATCAAGGAGCTGAAGTCCATCGCTTGCGACCGGCTCAGCTGCCAGGAATTCGATGCCAATCAATTTAGACTGCTAGAGCATGTTTTTGCATATATTCTCCTAACCTCAGTGCGGCAGCGGCTCACAAAGTTCCACCCGGCGATTGCAATCGAACAGTTGCAGTTGAAATTCATCCGGATCGGTGTTCTAGTCAAGGAATCAGCTCGTCGAATCCGTCTGTGTTGGACAGGATCTTTCCCACAGAAAGTAGAGTTCTGGCGGCTGTCTGACGAGTTGCGATGCTAGCAGCCTCAGATTGCCCGTGGAAAACTAGTTCTAGAGACGCATTCCGAATTCGAAGTGCGCATCCGCGCACCCGCAATCACTGAAATCCAGCGCCTATTCTGTATTCTTACTCAACGGTACTGCACTTTCTTCGCGAACACTTTCCTCAAACGTGCTCACCAACCCACAATCGCTCAACCCGCACGTTGTCATACTATATTCATGAATAGACCGGGTGCAAAGAAAACCGCCCCAGGACAAGAGTTCATCCTGGGGCGGGCCAAGTGGTTCTTGATGCGGAAACTCTGATAGCGGCTAAGCATCAGTGTTTTGGCATCGGTGTTTCTAAGTCCTAGTGCCTTGGAATCGCGCTAGCAATGTCGGTTACGTTCTCCTATTCTGCAATTCTTGATACACTAAGCGCAACGACTAAAATGCATTCGTCTTGACTGGACAATGTTGGCTATTGAGCCAGTGTGTAGTCTGGCACTTGAAGGTCATTTTTTACTTCCACCCAAGGAAGGAGTGGCCTCCAATACCTTGTACATCTCAGACACAGCCATTCATCAAAATAACTGCGACCGTGCTTGCACTGAACATGCACGGAGTTATCAGACTTCCAGCAGTGCCAACAAGTGCCACTAGAAAGAAATCCAATCATAAATGCGATGAAGCTAGACAGTAACACGGCTGCTAGCGCAGCAGATATGAGATGTCGTTGAGGCAGTATTTTCATCGCAAAGCCGATGGAAGCCGTTACTATTTCGATTTTACTAGATACCTTCCCGTAGGCAAACAGCAAGGCAAAAATCAGCCTTCCACTCCTCCCGGGCCTCCTTTTACTTCTGGTCCAAAGTTCACGAGAATTCCCTGGATCTGTTTCGGCGCAATGAAATTGTCAAATCCTGGAATATCTACTGTCAATCTACCTCTGGAGATGGCGTTGGCGATGATCACTCGATCATTGGGATCATGTTGAGCCTTGTCAAGGACACTTTTGAGACTAGTCTCGTAGTCAATAAGGTAGACAGTCCCCTCGTAAACAATGGCAAGGTCAACCGTGCGTTCCCACTGAGCTGATTGGTCGTCCTTGTAGGAATGGACGACAACGTCTTGATACACCGTAAACTTTGAGTAGAACTTTTTGAGCAGGTTGAGCAGGAAATTCAACGCCGTTTTACGTCGACTATCACGGTCAGGCGGCATCTCCTTTAGTGAGTAATATGAGTCCAGCAGTGTAGCGCCAAATACTCCGAACATTTTCGAAATCGGATCGGGATTGTTATACAAACCCCCTCCGCCCGCTCCAGGCATTGGCACAGCAAATGTCATCCCTGGTTGAGACAATGCGCCGGCAGAGCCTCGGCCACCAGGAATGAATGGCGTAAATTGCGGTCCGGGCACCATCGCAGCTGATCCGGCGAGCCCAAGCGTATCAACTTGATTCAGCCCGTCATTGCTTACATATGTATAAGTATTCATCCCTGCGGAATATCCAATCGGATCAGGTTGCAAAAACCGGCCAAGCTTTGGGGAGTAATAGCGAAGTTTGAAGTAGTAAAGTCCTGTTTCGCTATCAAACCTTTGTCCTGTGAAACCGACGTCAGATCCCGCAACGCTAGGTGATTCTCCAAAGGGTGAATACTTGTTCTTGTTTGATGCTACACCGCTAGTGTTGCTTGTGCAGATAATCGATCCCAATCGGTCGTGGTGCAAATATGTTGGTGTGCCGCCGCTAGTGATCACAATGAGCGGCTCATCTAGCTTGGTTCCATAGACATAACGTTTCTGAAGGGTATCGGATCCATCATAGTCAGCAATGCGTTGCAAGCCATCATACACAAATCGCGTCTTGGTGGAGTTAACTTCCTTCTGAACCTGTCGATGTTGGGGGTCATACAGGTATGTTGCTGAAACACCAGTTTTGTCAGCTGACGTCAGATGATTTTCAGTGTCATACCCAAAGGTCCATGTGCCATCACCCGTGAGGCAGCCGTTATCATCATAACTTTGAGACACACTTGCAACGGACGAGTATTGGTTTAGAGAGTTTGCTGAACTGTAGCTGATTGTGCCACCTGCTGAAGGGTGCCACAGAATGTCTCCGTCTGAGACAGACTGTGAATTTACCTGTTGTGTGTTGTTGTATCCGTAACCGAATGTGATGCTCGATCCACTAAAGGTATGGTCAATGCCGTCAACTGTGTCATCGTCGTTGTACGAGTATTCGGTGGTTACTCCGTTGGCATAGGTCAGAGAAGTCCGTCGAGAAAGGTCGTCGTATTCAAATACTAGGGCTGGAGATCCGCTTCCATTGAGCTTTATGTTTACGAGACGGTTCAGTTCATCGTATTCCCGCTCGATGAAGTAACCGTCAGGATATGTAATCTTTGTCACGTTTCCGTTTTCGTCAAGCTCGTAGCCGACGATCTTGCTATCCGGCATTTCCTGAGTGGTTATGCGTCCTGCAGTGTCATAACCATACTGATAGGTCCCACTCTCTGGATGTCCACCCACTGTAGGTGTTGAAATCGTCAGGATGCGACTAGCCAAATCGTATTCAAAGGAAACAACCGGCTGATTGTCTGGGGACTTTTCGCGCAAACGATTCAGCTCATCATATTCAAAAGCAGTGCTGTCCCCATTGCGGTTCAGAAAACTCAACGTGTTGCCATTATCATCATAGCCAAACTCTTCATAGGTTGAGTCTGGATAGGTGATTCTGTGGAGCCGGTCAAACCCATCTCTGGTGTAGACAGTTTCATTGTTATTGGCGTCCGTGATGCTTGCAATGAGACCATTCTCTGAATAAGTGATCGTTAATGCCGCGTTGTTTACGGCATCAAATACGGTCCCAATACGACCCCGCTCATTGTAGTTGGTGGTGGTACTGCGACTTTCTGCATCCTCAACCGTTTGTACTCGGCGCAATTCATCATATCCGAAAGACATCATGTGCGAGAGCGGATCCGTTTGAGTGTCAATCTGGTCAGATTTTGTGAACGTTCTTGAGAATGTTTGCCATGGCACGGAGATATTGCCAGTCTGCCGACGCAGCTCCTTCAAGTTGCCGTTCTCATCAAAATCAAGCTGGGTTTCGAACCCGAATGGATCCGGAGCAAATGCGTTGGTCAGTTGCCGCAAATCGTTGAATAGAAGCGTGGTTTCATTTGATCGCGGATCCGTTAAGGAGTTGATATTACCGACGTCATCGTAGCCGAGTGTCATAGTGAGGTTTAGGCGGTCCATTCCGAAATCATGTACCACCGATTCAAGAGTCTCATTTGTGTCACTATAGGTCAGGTGAGTCGCAATACCGGTAGGATCAATGACCTCAAACAGCTGACCTGACTCAGTGTAGGAGAACAGTGTTTCAGGTATTTCGCTGTCAACTTCCGGAGCTTGAATAGAAATTATTTGTCCGGTCTCGCTGTCATACTCGAAAGTTGTGACGTTTAACAAAGCATCCGTTGAAGTAGCAACCCTGTTCCAGTCAGGATCATAGGTTGAGGAGACAACAATGTCTGACAGACCAGATCCAGGTTTCGCATGATATGTCATCTGCGTGACATTGTGATTTGCATCGTATTGCACCTCAGTACTGTTACCCTCAGGCAAGGTTAGCGCAACGAGGCGATTCAGCCCATCCCACTCCTTTGTCAGCACATTGCCGAGTGCATCGATGTGACGCAGCGGATTGCCAATCTTGTTGAAATAGATGACTTTGCTGTTATCCAACGGATCGACTTCCTCGGAGCGTGACCCCGCGAAGAAGTAAGTCCATGTATTGTCTTCGGCGTCCGTCTGCTCCATCACTCGATTGAGCGAGTCATAGACATTCGTGACGACCGGATCCATCGGGTGAGCAGGCCTGAAGATCTGCGTTAAGCGTCCTGGCTGATCGTAGACGTAGACGGTGTCTTCATTGCCAAGATCTGTTACAGTCTGAAGATTGTCGTCATCAAAATCAAAGATGACTTCCCGCTCGTATTCGTCAGAGACTGTGGTGAGTTTGTCGCCTGTATAGTCAAAGCTGAGCGTCCGGCCAAGTCCCGTATCGACCTGATTCAACTTACCGTCGTCATAAGTGAACGAAGTTGTCATCCCAAATGGGTAAACGATGGTATCAATGACTTTGTCTTCGTTAAAGTTGAGCGTCACTTTTTGAGGAGTGGTGTAGGTATAGGTCCCGTCGATGTTCTTCACGAGCTCAGCAGCGGACGCGGGAAACGAGCTGAAAGAACCATCGGGCGCCTTCACAAAGGTGAGACTGTCATGGCCAAATTTCACCACAACGGCATTCGCCGAGATGTTATCCATAAGCCACTGTGCGCCGATAGCACAGATGAGAGTTTCCGTGAGCGGCTTGCTCTGATCCATCATCAAGTCGACGCCCACCACCGACATCGCAATGAATGCTGCGGACTCGGTTGCAAACCCGGTACCCATTGGTCGGAAGCCTTCACTCGTCTCCTCGACCGACATCTGGAAGTTGTGTTTCCAGCCGAGACCGAGGGGGCCATTCTCTAGCCGAGAACCCGAATTGTATTGGCGCGAGAATGCAAGTCCATACGGAGCAGGAGCGCTGCCTACCGTAATGTCTGTCGCACCTGCCTCGTAGTCACCAGTAAATAGGTTGATAGGTTCCTGGCTGAAAGCGGGATACTGACGACTGAAAATCGGGGGCAAGCTCCCTGTGATACCCGGGTCTTCTGGAGTAATGGAGATGCTCAAGCCACCACCGAAGAAGCCTCCAGCCAGAATGCCAACCAGGCCACGATAGTCAGGATAGAAGCCGTACCATCCGTAGCCTTCCCACTCCGTGCCAACGACGGTCTGTCCGTTCTCCGGTAGCACCACTCGCCAGTCGTTGGGTAGCCAGAAGCTGCTGATCTGAGACTTCGCTCCGGAATCCCAGTTGATCAGGTTGGGCTCGACATTAGTCGACCAGTTTGAAGTGGTCGCATCGAAGATCTTCTGTCCGTCTGCAATCGCTTTGTCGATTACTTTCGAAGTGGCCAGACCACTTGATTCGTAGCCGAAGAACTGCTGTAACGTACCGCCTTCCATGGCGTTGATCTGGAAGCTGAACGATGTGCCAGATGCTTCCGCAGCTGCAAAGTCGCCGGTACGGGTTGTATAGGCAATAATGTTGGCCTGGATGTTGATATAAAGCATCCCAAAGCCGTTGTAACCGATCAGACCCATGCCGTGGTGCCAGGTTTGCTGCGACCCAGTGAGGCGATCGTGCAGGTCAGACGAGAGGTAGGCTTGGGACATGTTTGTTGCCCAGTACAGGCACATGCTCTCGCCAAAGACCCGTTCATCATCGTTGTCATATCCGGCGAATCGGTTCTCAGCCAGTCTTTGTTCGTGGAGTGCAACAGTGCTCCGGGAGACCGGTCCGAACGTGGTGCCGATGAGATACATAACTCCGGTGGCCATGAAGATACCCTCAAGCCACTCTTGGTCAGCCCAGGTCTCCGCGTACGGGTGCGTAACCGTGAGCGTCGCGAGTTCGAATCCGAATTCACTACCAGCGTCGCCGGTGGCGACAGTGGATCCATCAACCTTGAGGCTCGGTTCCCAGGACTCGTTGAAGGTGATGGTGACACGCTTGTTGTGCAGGTCATCACCGTAGAAGCTCTCTTCGATGCCCATCAACGAGAAGTCGACCGTGATGCGGTAGGCGTTATCGATGTCTCCCGTCCACACGGTCGGATCATCGTCCGGCATCTCGTACGAGAGAGTTTCATTGCGGAACGGTGCACCTTCGAGCGGGGCGATAGTGCGTCCACCAACAACGTCATCAAACGTCGCACCAGGCATGTTCGTTTTGATGTAATCGGTCAAGTTGCTGGCGTAAGTCGTGAGGTCAGACAGCACATTGTCGCGATTGAGATCCTTGGTGTAGTCGGCCGTAATCGTGGCGCCGTCTTCCGCGTCGTTGACAAGGCCTTCTGCGTCGTAGTCCATGGCAGACTGGAGGTCGATGCCTTCAACGTAGTTGTAGACCTTGTACGAGGGATCGAACTCGTAGTCTGTCGCGTCGATCGTCACCCGCACCCAGCAATGCTGCAGGTCGATGTAGTCGAAACTGAGCCCGCTGTAGTGCACTTCGTACGGAATCTGTCCGCAGTAGAGGACGTCGTGAGCGGAAGCAGGGAACACGCTAACCTGAGTTCCGAGCCACTGGTTGATGTCATCTTTCAGAAGGCGTATGGTGCCGAAGACGTACGAGGCGGTGTAGCCGGCTTCGCGTAGGAGCTCTACCATAAGCGCTGACTGATCGAAGGAGTTACCAAAGCCGTCCTGCAAGCAACCCAGAGCACCCTTCTGGACACCGAACGTTGGGTGGAACTCGATGTTGCTATAGACCCACTCGAAGATGAGGTCAGCATCATTCTTGAGAGCCCGAGCCAATTCGGCAATCGAATTGGGACCAGTGACAGTGTTCGAAGCCGTGAGATCCTTCCGCTTGTGGGGAGGCGTCCAGACCTTCTTCGGCAGCTTGCGCTTGGCCATCGCTTCCTTCGCCGCGGCGAAGGTCATCTTGCTGTCGTCCGACTTGGCCTTGATCATGATCGGTGGACGAGCAGTGCTGAGGAACTTGGGCTTACTTGACCGTGAACGGTCTGTAATGACCTTCTGCTCCCTTTGTTTAGCCGATTGTGCGGATGCCGAGTTCTTCTTGGATTCGTCGTTCATTTTGATGTCCTTGATTCTTGAAGTTTCAGTTGTGCGACTGCGCAGTTAGCAGCCACCGCCGCTGCACGAGGTAACGACTGACGTGCGATTGCCCATGTCGTCGTAGTTGTAGGTGACAGTCGTTCCGTTGTTAAACGTGACGACATGCAGACGGCCGAGCGCGTCGTAGTCATACGTCACGGAATCGCTCGTGAAGAACTTCGGTTGCGGCTGAGGCTTCGGCTTTCCATCACGCCCAGGCCACGGACTGGGGTCATTTGGATCCGTGGGCGGCTGACGATTAGGGTTACCTTCGGGCGGAAGGGTTGGCAATGGCAGCTTCCGCGCAGGTGGTGGAATCGGGTTGGGGTCAGGGTTTGGGTTGGGATTAGGATTGGGCTCGGGATTCGGATTGGGGTTCGGGCCGGGACCATCGGAAGCCTTCTCTTTCTCCTTCTTGCAGCCGCAATCGCCCTTCTCGGGTTTCGGTTTCGGCTGTCCGCGATCAGGCTTGGCGGATGCAGCTTGTTCGAGCTTGAGCAATTCGTGCAGGTCTACGGCGTCGAGCTGAAACTCAGCGCCGAGGATTTTCGTTTTGATCATTGGTGATTCCTATCGACTTTCGGTCAATGTCTCTAAATATCTGGACGCTGCCTCGTTCTCAAAGGAGGCGCGTGTCCGTAGCAATGGCTTGAGGGTTTAAGAGTGATCGGCGGCTGATTGAGTCTGTATCAGCCCCTTAAAATGGTCCGGCGTCCTGCTCTGTTTCGTGAATCATCAATGCAAACTCGCGAATGTCGGCCCAGTCTTCTTCAGTCTCTGGTCGATTGGGCAAGCACATGACTCCGAAGTCATATGACTCAGGCACTTCCTTGACGATGCCGTTTACTGCCAATTCGCGCGCGTCAATGAACATAGGACGGACCTTGTTCAAGCGCTCCTGGCGCCGAGCTCTGTATGCAGCTTTACGTCGTGCTCTACTCATAGTTCCTCTATTTGCCTTCGTGGACGTTGCCGCAGTTGGGACATTGGCAATTGGCGAAGCCTGCCACTCCATGCCAGAACTCGCATTCCGGGCACTTGCAGGTCGCGCAATTGAGGTTGCTCTTTGCGCGTTCAATAATGTCCGCGAAGCGAGGCCCGAAGAGAGCATGGGCAGCTTGCGTCACCGCATCAGGCTGGATGGAATGAGAGACGATGTGAAATTTGCTGGTCATAGTCGCCTTTCTTTGAAGCATTCTTTAGTGCTTCTTGGGTGGACTCGTAACAGGTGGAGCAGTGACGCCAGGCGGGGTGCCGTTGTGGATCTGATTCCAGATGTCCCTGACGTTGGGATCCTTCAAGGCTTCCGCAAGAGCTTTCTGATTCTTGGCCAGATCCGTTTCAGCCAGCTTCAGGCTCGTCTCGATGACGAGTTGATATAATTGCTTCACTTCCTCGTGCGAAAGATTGCCGTTGACACTCTGCTCGCACAGCCTGTAGAGCGACTCTCGAAGGAAGACGACCATTTGCGTTCTGCCGGCCAGCTCCAGCGCTTGCGCGCTCAATTCAGCCTGCGTCTTCGCATCGATGCTGGTGCCGGTCGAAGGATTCTGGGCCTGGACGTCATTCAGAATCTTCTCGGCAAAATTGAGTGCGACGTCCGGTGCCGGCTCCGAGCACATCTTCACGTTCTGCCCCTCCGGAACAATGACAGCACCGCGGCGGCTGGCGTCATTGCATATTCGCATAGTTTTTGGCCGGGTCGGCGCATCAATTTGGCCACCTCGGCG
>CAZVXJ010000120.1:0-8968 GCA_964631675.1 uncultured Alphaproteobacteria bacterium | reverse complement strand
CAGCAGTGGAATCACAATCGGTCTGTGGCCGCCGAACAAAATTGCGGAAAGCGGCACACCCTGCTGATCCTCGCACTGCGGAGAAATGCACGGTGCTTGCGATGCCGGAGTCGTAAAGCGCGAATTCGGATGCGCGGCTTTTTCCGTGCTTGTCTTGAAATTCCACGGCTGCCCCCGCCAGTCAATACAGTCCGATGGCGCCGGCCCCATGTTTTCCCACCAAATGTCATCCGCTCCAACCTGCGCGACGTTTGTAAAAATCGTATTTTTCTGCGCAGTGATCATCGCATTCTTATTCGTCTTCATGCTCGTGCCGGGAGCGACGCCGAAAAATCCCGCTTCGGGATTCATCGCCCACAACCGGCCGTCCTCCCCGACGCGAATCCACGCGATATCATCGCCGACCGTCCAAGCTTTCCAGCCCGGCATCGTGTCCGGCGGAATCACCATCGCCAGATTGGTCTTGCCACACTGCGAAGGAAATGCCGCAGCAATGTAATGGGTTTCACCCTGCGGATTTTGAATCCCGAGAATGAGCATGTGCTCGGCCATCCAGCCTTCGCGCTTTGCCTGTGTGGAAGCAATTCGCAGCGCGTGACATTTTTTTCCAAGCAGTGCGTTGCCCCCATAGCCTGATCCAATGGACCAGATTTCGTTGCGCTCCGGGAAATGACAGATCGCGCGCGATTCCGGCGACAGATCACCAAGCGAGTGCAACCCCTTTACGAAGTCTGAACTCTCGCCGAGCCGATCGAGCGCAACTTTTCCCATGCGAGTCATGATGCGCATATTGAGCACGACATAGGGCGAATCCGTGATCTCAAAACCGACGCGGCTGTTCACACCTTTCTCAGGTCCCATGATATAGGGAACGACGAACATCGTGCGACCCTTCATCGCGCCTTTGAAGCGTGGGAGAATTGTCTTCTCTGCCTCGGCGGGTGACATCCAATTGTTGGTCGGCCCGGCGTCTTCCTCGCGCTCGCAATTGATGTACGTGACTTTTTCCGTGCGCGCCACGTCGGTCGGATCAGAACGGTACAGGTAACAGCCCGGCCATTTTTGCGGGTTCAGTTTGATAAACTCTTTGCGGTGCAGCATGCCCTGAACAAGTTCATCGTGCTCGGCCTGTGATCCATCACACCAGTGAATTTTGTCGGGAGTGGTTAGGCGAGCGACCTCGTCAACCCATTTCGTGACTTCCGAATTCATTTAGGATTTCCTTGGTGAACTTTATATGGAGAGCATTTGCTCTCCGTTTCTTTTTTGCGGGAACGTCTGGGAATCGAACCCAGCCATCCGCCGTCAGGCGGACGCGTGCGGTTTTGAAGACCGTGGAGGCCACCAGAGCCCCATCCGTCCCCAGTGCGAGGGGTGAAAGTCTCAATACTCAATCTCAAATCTCGAACTTAGACCGGCAATACTTCAGATGCAATCAGTCGGACAAATTCCGGTGCGGCATTTCCGAATGCGCCATTGCTCATGAATACAACAACGGTCGAGTCGCGAGTGAGATTCTTCACAAGGTGCAGCGGAATTTCTTTCGTCGGGACATGAGTAACAGGAATTCCTTTCATTGAAAGCTCCTGCGTGAGCGCGTCGAAATCAAATCGTTCCTGAACCGGTATCTTCTCGATGCGATGAATGTCGCCCAATATCACTTGATCGGCGGATCTAAGCGCCAAGGCCACTTCACGTTGGAAAACATTTCTCACCATCGTATTGGAGCGCGGCTCAATAACCGCTACGAGCCTTGCGTTGCGGTATTGCTCCCGAACTGAATCAAGTGTAGCGGCAATGGCGGTAGGATGATGCGCAAAGTCGTCGTACACCTTGAGATTGGGCGAATGGTGCAGCAATTCAAGACGCCGTTTAAGGCCGCGATATGTAGTGATTGCCGTCTCAAGGTGCCTATTACCACCTGAGAGATGGTGGCATGCCGCGATCGCGCGAAGCGCATTTGCATGATTGTAGCGGCCCGGAATCGAGAACTCCCAATCGCAAAGGTTGCCATCCGGAGTGCGAAAACGAAGTGACTCCGCGCTGCTCAACAGGCGCCAATCGCAGCTATCGGATTGGCCAACTGATGCTTTCGCGGACATCGCCTCATCTGCAAGCTCGCATGCCAGAGGAGAATCATGATCGTAAACCAGTAAGCCCTCTTGCGGCAAAAGTCTTATCAGGCGGCGAAATGCAGTACACACTTCACCGATGTTTGCAAATATGTCCGCATGGTCAAACTCTACAGGTCCCAGAACTAGTGTGTTCGGAAAATAATGCAAAAACTTAGACCGCTTATCAAAAAAAGCACTGTCGTATTCGTCACCTTCAATCACAAAATACGGATCTGATCCAAGTCGTCCTCCGGTCGGAAAATTCAGCGGTTGCGCACCAATCAAGAAACCGGGATTTAGTCCACACTCCGTCAGGCAATGACTGACCATAGCGGTAGTCGTGCTTTTGCCGTGAGTGCCGGCAACGACTATTTTGCGCCGCTCACCAATAACTTTTCGAGTGAGAAATTCCGGGAACGAATAGAGGCTTGCGCCGGAATTCAGAGCCGCTTCCACCTCTACATGACCTCTGGACTGAGCGTTCCCTACAATGATTGGCACGCTGCTTCGGGGCACATTGGCGGCGCGATATGGCGTAAGTGGGGTAATCCCTGATTTCTCTAAGAGGGAAGCAGCGGGCTCGTACACACTTGCGTCTGAACCTGAAACGGACCAGCCATCCTCTCGCAGGATCAGCGCTACATTTGCCATTCCAATGCCGCCGATCCCCATGAGATAGACATGTTTGCCGGAATCAGGCAGGCTCAATGTTCGCCTCAACTTGCACAGGTTGGATCCGTCCGGCGCAGTCAGTCGAGATTAGACTCTTTTTCATGAACTCAATCGGCATCTATATTCTCAATCACAAGCTCGCGCGGGTTGCTTGAATACCAGTGCCGCGGCCAGAGCATTAGAAAGCTCTCATCCGCAAACACTTCATTTAACAAATAGACAGGCGTATTGCATTCAGGCGAACGTTGGACACGGCCGACTGCTTGTATGATCCTCGACACTGCCCGAGCTCGCTCGCCATACATCGCAGACATTCTGGACTCTGTGACATCTAACTCATGATAATCTTGGAGTGCAACCTCCCATGCTTCCCGCGATCTGAATCCAGGCGACAGAATTGCGCAGGCAGAAAATATCTCAGGAGGCGGATTAACCGATTCACCCGTGTTGGAACCAAGCGATCCGATGAACGCATCTGGTTTGACTTGCGAGACAAGCTCCCATTGCCCTTTTACATCTTCATCAATCAGGCAGACAAGCCCCTTCGCCCTCAATCGATCCGAAAGCAACAGATTTGATTCACGGTTTTGACCGAATACCAGCAGGGTTGCTCCATGCTTGCGAATGAGGCCGCAACAGAGTTCTGCCGCCTCTTGATGATCTTCGAGTGACAATGGAAATCTAAATCGAAGGCTGGGGAGAATCAACACTTCACTGCTTGGGGACTTCAATTCAGGCTCAACAAGGTTGAATGAGCTGAAATCAGGGATCAACGCGGTGCGAGATTCAAAGGGTTCGGGAAGTGATCCGCATATTGAGAGCAGCGGCGATTTCTCATCAAGAAACCGATCAAGCGCCAACTTTGAATCAGCCAGCTTACCAATCCAAAAGCCTCTTCCATTGTCAAAACCACGGAGCAGCCGATAGTCAGATGCGAAGTTCGATAGGTGCCTGACAAGTCGATTAATCTTATCGATTGCAACTCGGCCTATTGACACACGTTTCGATAAGCTTGCCGCGACACGAGTGAAGGCTTCGCGCGCCGAAGTCCAGTCGCCATCGTCGCCGTTCAAGAGACTTCGAATGGTAGCACGGATAGACGGCTCAATTCCCCGTGAAGTTTCCAGTAACTCGTCATCGGTCAAGTGAATTGTGAAGTTCGCTTCCAGACGTTCACTTAGATTGTGATACTCATCCACAACATAGATCACTCGCCGTTCACGGGCTAGCCCGCCAAAGAGCAGGTAGTTCAGATCGGCAATAACGACATCAGCAAACTTCTCGACGCTGCAACTGATCGAATAAGGGCATAGTCCGGATGCTGACGCATACTCATCAAGCGAATCTGGCAGCCACAGAGCATTACCGTTCGGAACGCCATTCCAAAACAACTGCTCCTCTGTGATTCTGTGGCATTCACATGAAAGTAAGTTGTGCGCACAAGAGCATCTGCGATCTGCTGAAGTCTTCCACACGATTCGCAGAGGAATTCCATTCTTATAGTAGCGATCAAGCTCGTTGAGTACTTCTAACCGCCCACGGTTCTTCATTGTGACCCAGACCAGCGGACAGCGCTCAGATGAGGCTCTGAGCAACCCCCACCTTACCGCCAGCCGAGTCTTTCCTGAACCGGGCGGAAGTGCAAGAAGCAACCGATCACTGCCACGTTCCAACTGCTCCCAAGCGGCTGCCTGGACAGCACGATCGTGAACTTTGTCTGCACGGACAAACTGGTGCAAGCTTACTGCTGGCACACTCTCAAACGCCCTCGTTTGGGTTGCTGATTCAAGCACAGCCTCCAGTCTGGAAGTCAATTTGGCTTCAGGTGAAGAGCAGTTGATTTCTTCAATAGCCACAGAATCGTCGGTTCCGACAAGTACTAGTCGAATCTTGATCGGCAATCGGCGTTGATTTACCGTTGCCATTGTCAAAGAGCATAAACCCGCATAGAGGATGACTTGCCACCGCGCATGCTCCAGCGCCGAATGATTCAGCCAGCGCTTTGCGCTGCCTGGAACTGGTTTGATTTCAAGCACCGTCATTGCGCGCCGCATCGTGATCAGTCCGTCCAGCCGCCCAGTTAGTACGACGATGTCAGATCCGAATACAAGTTCGTGGCGAAGATTAACCTCACTTTCGAATGACTTGTAGCGACGGGCGAATCGACTCTGAACGATGCGATGCGCACGCATGCGATACTCTGGTGACTCGAGCGGTAGATCAGGCTGAGGCACCAGATCGCGAATGCTGAAGTGAATCCCTGCATCAGCCAATCGCCGACTGACCTAAGCCCCGATTTTCACTCCTTTGCATCGACCTATTGGCAGCTTGCAGCGTATTCTGCATCAGCATTGCAATGGTCATCGGGCCGACACCGCCCGGCACTGGGGTGATCCGGCTGGCAATTTCTTTCACCTCGTCAAAATTCACGTCACCAGTAATCTTGTTCGAACCAGGCGCTACAGGGTGAATTCCCACATCTATTACTGTTGCACCGTGCTTTACCATGGCAGCAGAAACGAAGTGACGTCTGCCAATCGCAACAATGAGAATATCAGCACGACGAGTAATTTGGGTAAGATCTACCGTCGCGGAGTGACAAACAGTAACAGTAGCATCGCCGGTCTCACCTTTTGCCGACAGCAATATGCTGATGGGGCGACCAACTAGATTTGACCGGCCCAGCACCACAACTTCCTTGCCCCGAACCGATATGTCGCTTCGCTCCATTAGGGCACATATACCAAGCGGAGTGCATGGCACAAAACCAGGCCGTCCCAGCGCAAGCAATCCTGCATTGTGCGGATGCAATCCGTCGACGTCCTTGAGCGGCGATATTCTGTCGACCACACGTTCAGCAGACATGTGCGAAGGCAGTGGCAACTGAACCAGAATGCCATGAATCGATGAGTCAGAGTTGAGTTCATCGATCTTAGCCAGCAGTTCCTTCTCGGTCGTGGATGCCGGCAGGTGTTCATTAATCGAGTGCATCCCAAGCGCTGTACAGGTTTTTGCTTTGGAATTTACGTAAGTTCGAGACGCTGGATCGTCCCCCACAAGGATCACAGCCAAACCGGGTACAATTCCGTGTTCTGTTTGCATGTTGGACACGGCAAGACGCACCTCGTCCTGAATTTGTCTACCTATGGTCCGCCCGTCAATTAACTCTGCCATAAACCTATGAGTTGCTTAACTCTCGTCTTGAAGCCTCGTATCCGCGGGTGTACTGACGCCAAAACAAATAATCGAAGAGGATTCTCGGTAATTGAAGCCCTCGAAATAGGTTCGCACAAGAACGAACCGCAAAATAGATCGGAGCAGACTGAATTGCACGATACACGAATCTGATCGCCGCATCCCTTGCGCTGCCACCTGACAAACTCACAACTCGATTCAGACTAAGTTCCCTAAACAGGACAGGATGCTTCTGGAGCAGAAGTGGCACGCCTGACTTTCCATACTCAAACAGCTGTTCCAATAGATGATCCAGCGAGCGAAGATGGTAATGGACGGCGGCACATGTACTAGCACCCATGATGGGAATCGATGCCGCCTCAATCCTCATTCCGAAGTCCAAGTCTTCCCCACCCCAGCCCACAAAGTTCTCGTCAAAAAATCCGATCTCCGAGAAAACTCTCCGCGGAATCGAGCAATTCCGCGTCAGAAAGTACCTTCCAGGTAACTCCACCCCAGCAGGAAACTTGGCAGCCCCACATCCATCGAGATAGTGATGAAGAGCAGTATAGTCCCGTTGCTCAGAGTAAGTCGAACGTCCTACTACGACACAGTACTGGTGTTGGTGCGAATCGATATGCTCTCTCAGAAAATCGCGGCGAACGGTATGGTCTCCGTCAAGCAAGACGACCAGTTCTCCGGTGGACGCAAGAATCCCCGCATTTCTCGCTCTCGATCGTCCTTGGTTCACTCGATTCTCAATGAGAACGATTCTCTCTGCAAATGAACGAAGAAGCTCGATACTTCCATCGTTTGATCCATCGTCTACGACGATTATCTCAAAATGCTCAACGGCGAGATCCTGCGCCATAAGCATCGGAAGAAGCCGCTCAAGATCACTCTTCTGATTGTACGAAGTGACGACAACACTCACGGCAGGCACTACCGTGTCCATCCCCTTTTCTCGTAGAGTGAATACAGTCTATCTCCGACTGCTTTTACATCGTGGCGTTCGCGAACCCAGTCTTGTCCAGCAACCGAGTGCCTGCGGCACAAATTCTCATCCGAAAGAGAGTGCTCGAGAATACTGCCGATATTTGCTGAGTCAGCCTGTATAAACGGATGCTCGCCGATAGAGACAGCCATCTTCTGAGGGATATTGGTAATCACGGCAAGCCCGAAGCTGAGCGCCTCCACTGAACTCATACCATAGCCCCAGCCGCCTTCATTGGTAAGCTGATCAATGAAGATATCGCTCTCACTTATGACTTGCAATGCCTGCTCATGTGTCATGTTCTGAATCAAAGTGAAAGCCAATTCGTGGTGCTTGCTGAGGTCCTCTATAGCGGCAAGCACTGAGTTTGTTCCCTTGAACTGATTGCGCGCGGCATGACAAACACGAATCGGCCGATGAAATTTGTAGCTTCGTCTCAGGTGAGCTGAAGTGTCGTATGGCAGGTACAAGTACTCAAGTCTGGGATCAAACTCAAGCAGATCCCATTCACTGGTCAATCTCAGGTCTGTAACCCTATCAACGGCGGGAATGATTCCCCGTTGACGCAAGTCCGTTCCATGATAAAATGCGGCAATATGTCCTCCACGGCTTGCAATCGAGGTGGCAAAACGGGCATCTCGTGTAAAGTCCAGGCCCCCATCCAGGTGTATTACATCGAACTGATCAAGTCCGTGGGTTGAGATTACATGCTGAATTCGCGGCCAATTCAACATGTCGCGAAAAGCAAAAAGCAGCTTTGCCGCAGGACTAGGATGCCAGTGTGGCAATTCTCCCGCGGCAGCGGACTTGGACGGTTCAACTTCCTTCGAAAGCCATTGGCGAGCCTTTACCACCCAGGACCGGTTCGGCATGAACGGCAACTCAAGACAGATGTCGTCGGGAAAATTCCATCGACTATGCCAGAACGTAACATAACGGCATTCGTCCCCGCGACGGCGATGCTCAGACTGAAAGAGAGAAAGCGTGCCCGAAACGTGCTCAGCAGCGATGTAGAGAATCTTCATCCAACTCTGAGCAATCGTCTAATGTGTGCCTTTTCTCTCTGATCCACAAAACCTGTGAGCACAAGCGCCAAAGGAAACAACGCTATCAGTACGGCACGAGCCCAGAGTGACGACAATCCTGGTAAGAGTCCAGCCATCATCAGTAACGCGGTAACTGCCGAAAGTCGCACGATTCTCCCCCACTCGTAGGGAATTGCATATTCTCTACGTGTGAGCAGATATAACAGAACGGCCTGAATCATGAACGAACCCACAGTGATCCATGCGGCGGCCATCATACCGTAACTTGGGATGAGCAAAAGGCTCAGCAAAACATTGAAGGCTGCTGCGGCACCGGTTACCAGAGGCAAGCGTGCCGTCAGCTTTTTCACGTATACCCCGACCATCAGGTTTGCGTAGATACCGTCAAAAATGTGGGCAAACATGATAATGGGGAAGACGCTCAGACCCAGCCAGTATCGCTCGTCGATCATCACACCGACAAAAGGCAGATTCGACGTGACAATTGGTTCGACGAAGAAAGTGAGCACGAGCATCAACACACACGTTACCAACAAGTAGTAGGTCATGACACGCGCGAAGAGTCCGGGTGCATCCTTATCACCGGCATGCTGCAGGAAGAACGGCTGCCAGGCAAATCGGAAAGCGGCCGTTACCACGGCCATGAACATACCGAGTTTGTAACCGGCACTGTAGATTCCGGCCTCGTCCAAGCCACGGTAGAGCTCGATAATCTTGCGGCCCGAGAACTCAATCACCATGACGAAAAGATAAGTGGGTATGTTAGGCAGGCCAAAACTAATCATCTCACGAAGCAGTGCACGATCGATTGTTGCTCTCCAGTCACGTATGATGTCCGGAAACATGACGAGAGCCGTAACAGCACTGGCTGCGAAGTTCGCCCATAAGACTCCGTCAATCGTCCAATCAAGTACTCCAATCAGATAGACATTTAGCCCAAGGTTGACTACTACATTCAGTACCTTAAT
>CAZVXJ010000119.1:0-8990 GCA_964631675.1 uncultured Alphaproteobacteria bacterium | reverse complement strand
TGAGATGAAGGAGAAGAAGGCGCGTGTGGAAGACGCGCTGCATGCGACGCGCGCGGCAGTGGAAGAAGGTATTCTTCCCGGCGGCGGCGTGGCGCTCCTTCGTTCACAGAAGGTACTCGAGAGCATGAAGCTCGAAGGCGATGAGCAATTGGGAGTCAACATCGTTCGTCGTGCGCTCGAGGAGCCGGTGCGCATGATCGCTCAAAACGCGGGCTTCGAAGGGAGCGTTGTCGTGGACAAGATTCGCACCAATGGCAAGTACAGCTTCGGCTTCAATGCCGCGTCAGAAAACTACACCGACCTGATTGACGACGGCGTGATTGACCCGACGAAGGTCGTGCGCGTTGCTCTGGAGAATGCTGCTTCGGTTGGCGCGCTGCTTCTGACTACAGACGCGGCCATTCACGAGAAGAAAGAACCCAAGTCTGCGGCTCCGGCTATGCCCGGTGGCGGCGGTATGGGTGGCATGGGCGGAATGGATTACTAAGAGACTGCGTCTCGTTTCGCCGAGGCATGTGTCTTCACATGCCCGGAATCTAACGCATCGGGCGGCCCAATGGCCGCCCGATTTATTACTTAGGTCACACCAGAGTGTGCTGGGTCTCCAAAATTATTGTCCTTCGGACATCGAATGCCCCCTCCGGGCATGCTGTGCACAAGTCCAATTCCAGACGTAAATCGGCCTGACAATTGCAGATTTGAGCGTGAGAGTGCAACGCATAATCAGATAATATCGGGAGGATTTAGCGATGGCAATTGAGTGGTCGAGGACACTTTCGACAGGATTGGACTGGCAGGATGAGCAGCACAAGCAATTGTTGACACATGTGGATGCGCTGATCGAGGCCATGCAGCACCGTAAGGGTGCCGATGAAATCGGACAACTGCTGGAGTTTCTGGAAAAATATGTCCATTTTCATTTTGAGACTGAAGAAAAGTTCATGCTGGAGAATCATGACCCAATGTACACGACGCATAAGCTCGAGCACGAACAATTCAAAGTGCGGTTGACGGAATTCACCAAGGACTTTAATCAGCGCGGGGCCAGAACGGTGACGGTGATGAAAATGCAGAGCTGGCTGCGGGAGTGGATACTGGATCACATCGGCCGGATTGACAAGACCCTCGGGCAGCATGCCGCCAAGTCAAACAAGGTCCATGAAACGATGCACTGATTGAGCTGCGAAGGAATGCGATCTCAAAATTTTGAGCTTTGATTTGGACAACAGCTCTTGCTGGCCGTAAAGTCCGGAAATCTTCAAACAACAAAATCCCCGCAAGTCGCGGGGATTTTGATTTCAATCGTTAAAGACGGGGCGAACCGTGCGGCGAGACTCTTGTTACGGAGTTACCGTACGGACCAGGTAGAACTTCCGAAAATCGGGGCCAAACGGATCGTCAAACACGTTTGTTCCGACGGTACCAAGACTGGTGCCGTACTCCAGAATGCTGTCCGGTTCGGAGCGAGCAAACACTTCGAAGTTCACACGCTGATATTCCTGATTCCAACGCAAACGGGCGTTAGTGCCGTTGCGAAGACAAGTCAGGTTGTAAGGCGCATCCACAACATCGTTATAGAACATGTTGCCGAGATCGAGCGAAGTCGGTGCGCCACTGATAGTAAACGAACGATTGCTGATACCTTCCCATTCCTGATCGGCGTCGCCGTCGGAAAACTGGAACTTGAATTCCTGATTGCGAGGTGAACCGGCCGGAAGCGTGTACACCAGCGTGAATTGCTCGTCCAGATCGCCGTCGGTCAAATTGAGGCCGGGATAGTTCCAACCCATGGCCGCCCCGGCAAGATGAACTCCGGTGAAGGCATCGTCCACGAACTGCATGTCGCAGCGGAAGGTGATGTCACAGGGGGCGGTCGTCACGTCCGGCACTTGATAGAAGCCATAGTAAGCTTGACTTCCATCGGTGACCGAGATCTGTTGATTCGGGCCCTGAATCAGCCATTGAGCTCCGCAAGTTTCCGCGCCCCATTCAAACGCTGTTGGATCCGGAACCAGCGGCCACAGAATCGTGTGACGGCCGTCGCCGGCGGTTGTATCGCCATGCGTGCCGTCATCATACATTACTTGACTGCCGCCACTCCACGAGCCATCACGCTCGTGATAGAAATTGAACGAGCCTTTGAATCTAATACAGGTGTAAACCGCAGGTGCCGCGACGACAATTACGACGTCCGAGTAGTCGACAGCAGTCCAGGTAGCCTCGTCATCGGCCGGGTCCATGACATTTTCAGCAGCGTCGGTCACTTCAGGATCGACAGTAACGGTGTAGGGCGACCCTTCGACAAAATTGAAGTTGCACTTCAGTCCTACGGTTGTCGCCGTTGCGTAGCTTACTGAATTGATGCTCCAGCCCCCAGCGGTGAAGTTGGCCGCAATCAAAGTGGCCACATCCATCGGTTCATCGAACACAATTTCCACTTCATCGCGGTCAATTTGCTTGACGTGGTCAATGCCGGGAGGGTCGGTGTCATTCAACGACGCCTGCACAATGTACTCAAACTGCGAATCGAAAGCGCCTCCATTGGTGTTGCCAAAGTCGCTGCCGAACGTTGCATCGGCAGGCAGACATGCCGTACCATAGGATTGGTTCCATGAAGGGCGCAGCCACATCGAAAGATGAAGCACTTCACCGGCACTTGTAATTCCGAGTTGAGATTTCAGAATCTTAATCTCGGTCCACGTATTCCGTCCGCCGGCATCGGTGGTCAGCTCGGATGTATTCCAACTGGATCCGTTCCATACGACAAACCCGGTCCATTCTATCGCAGAATCTCCGGGCGCTTCCGCGTCCCCCCACTGCATGATGATCTCGTATTCAGGCAGGAATGGATGCGCATAGGCCTGCGAGGATCCCCATGGATCCGAACTGCCGCCGGCCGCAGTATTCTTGTCTATCTGAAAGTGAATATGCGGATTCCTGTTGTCTACCCAGGGATCGCCGTCGGCCATGAATCCGAAGTAGAACGCTAATGCGTCATCGGTAACATAGACGCCTTCATCGAAATTAAACTCCGTCGGTACCCATTGAGTCGTTGAAGAATGATCCGGGGTATTCCCCCAGCCTGCATCTTTCACACCATCAATGACGGGTGTAAATGATGGAACCGCCAACACAACGCCCGCGCACACGAGCATCGTGACACATGCAATCGCCAATCGTTTCATCTTGTCCTCTCTTAATTTGGTTAGATGTCTGAAACGGAGTCTGGTCTTTCCTGTGGATGAGATTGGATTTGCATATGTTATAATATAGCTAAGCCTTGCTCGAAATCCAAGACAATGGGTCGCGGAAAGCACAATATCCCTGTGTCAGGGATATTAGTGAAGAATTGAGAATGCTAAAGTTACCCGTTAGCAAATCGGACTTGGGAGGTCAAGTTAAGGCTGCGCCTCCTTTAACAAATCCTCAGTTCGGGGAGAAAGGCAGGCCACAGAGTGAACGAGGAATGACAAACTTCCATGAATAGGGTGTAAAATTGTACAGGCAGCTCGAGGCTGCCTGTGCTTTATCAGTGTGCAGGATTTGAGACACTCAATTCCACGTCGATGACCGAATTAGCGGAATTTTGGCAGTCACGAGTCTCACGAAGATTTTCTACCTGATCGCCGTGACCTGAAAATAGAATTGATCAAACTGGATTGACTCCAGCGGCACTGAGAGCGTTGTGTCGTTGGTCGTGGTGTACAAAAACTCGGGAGAGGGTTCGTTGTTTGGATCGGGAAAGAGATAGACACGATATCCTGAACAGCCGGGCGACACCCGCCATTTCAGGACGACATGATCGAATTGCACGTCGAGCAAGAGATCCGTGGGCGGTTCCGGAGCATTAGGTGTTCCGACAATATTAACATCGTCAATTGCCGCCTCGACCAGGGAGGCAGGAGCCGCATCTTCCGCGATGAACTGTATCTGCATCGTCGATGTGAGCCGTGCAAACTTGGAAATATTCAGCGTTGTGGATTGCCAGCCATCGGTACTTGCCGATGTGCTGATCATGTCCTTCCAGGTCTTGCCCGCATCACTTGAAATTTGTGCGCGAAAAAAGTCGCCGCCGCGATTGGGGCCACGATCATTTGAATACCAATAGCTGAATGTCAATGAAGGCGACGAAATATCCGTCAGTGAAAATACCGGAGAGCGAAGAGTTGTCCGGCCGCCATCGACGTCAGCCGAACCAGCCTCGGAGTTTTCGGAAGCCGCGTTTCCTGTGACGAAGCAAATGGAACCGCTCCGTGCGTTTGGCGGCTGTACATATACTCCGGCGGCCTGTGACGGCATCGGATTAGCACGCAGCCATACACCGCCCGTGGCGTTGTCGTCTATTGCTCCGAGACTCCAGCCTTGATCGCGTTCGCAGTCATCGTTGAAACCACGCTTCATTTGCAGGATGAGTTCGAGCCGCTGCCTGGATTCGACGGACACGGAGTCGGATCTTTCATAATTTTCGAAACCGAAGCGTCCCGCACCGATATGGAACTTGGAGCCGGCAGGGACATTCTCGAATACAAACGCGCCTACAGAGTTGGTTGTCGCATAGATATCGCCATATGGACCCGACAAAACGACTCTGGCACCGGAGATTTCCTCGCCACCATGACGGACCACTCCTTGAATGATACCGCTCTTGCCTGTACGTTTGGCAAGTTCTATGGCATTCATGGCATGGACCAATCCGTATCCTGTCAAATTGTCGGCGCCGGGAGTACCGAGGTCGACTGCACTGTGCTTCAGAATTCGCTTCACTTCTTCGGCGGAAACAGACGGCGCGGCTTCGCGGATCAAGGCGATAACTCCGGCCACGAATCCAGCCGAAACCGCAGTGGCCGACGTCATGGCAAATTTGGAATCCGCATCCGGAGATGCGACTTTAATGCTTGTTCCGGGAGCGATGAGGTCGGGCTTGATGTCACGTGAATCGCAGGCCGATGGACCGTGCGCCGAGGATTCGTTGGCGACAGTGACGCTGCCACTCACATCTGCATTACCCACAGCGATCAGATCTCGTGCGGATTCAGGCAATCCCATGCTCGCCGAACCGGATGCGTCATTTGGCACTGCGAAGACCATAACCGGACCGAGCGCTTCGACGTGATCGAATAACATATATGCCGTCGCAGGTAGAGCATCAGCACATTCCGATTCCACGCTCCAGTAATTCAGGATTGCATCAGGAACATCGGAGATCGTAGCGAGATTTCCGTCAGGATCAACCGCCCATTCCAGACTGCGGATAAGCTTGGAGACTCTCGATTTTCCGCAAACAAACATGTCTGCGGCAATCCATTTTGCGGCCGGAGCCGCTCCGAGAGTATCACCAGTCTGTGAATCGATGCCGCAAGCGGCGCCGAGTGCACGATTGGAAAAATCCCCGCAGTATTGCATGGCGCGGGGGCTGGTTGCGTCAAAGTACGACTCGGAAGCGGGAGCGATTTGCGAACGGGCGTTGGATGCAAGTGCCGGATGATCTGAACGAATGGACTCACCCAGCACGCAAATGACTTGCCCGGTGCCGGCAAGGCCATAGGCCCAGGCTTCGCGAATGCCTGTGCGCTCAAAGGGATCCTGAGTTGGCCCACCAGATGAAACAGTCTGGACAGCGCCGTGCATGGTGAGGGATTCATCCAGTCCAACTGCGGCTACTTCGCTCATGTTAGCGAGCAGCTCAGCACCGGCGCGAGTCACATCAGCCGCAAACGCATTGACGAGCCAAAAAGACTTCACGTTTCGTGCGAGGCCCTGTCCTTCGAGAATATCCAGTGAGCGGGAAACTGGGGGCTGCGTGCCTTCCGCGGCGGTTTTCAGTGAGTCCAGCAGTCGTGCATGAATCTCCGACGGGGGCAGGCCATAGGAACGTAGGTAACTCTCGTAAGCTCCAGAGTTGAGCTGCGATGCGAGGACGATTATCGCCGGCGCAGACTCACCGGCGCTATGAGTATCATAGTATTCACTCAAGCCGGGAGTGAGAGTTCCGGCGAATGAGAAAGAGACGATTATGAGCAGGGCAATAAAGGAGCGAATGAGCATACGGTATCGTGTGTCGGAAAATCAGCTCAACTGGCGTTACAAGAATTAACGAATACGGTTATGACTGGTCCTGGTTTTCACGCTCGCGAAGAATCTTGCTGGCGCGTTCGAGGCGCTTCTTCTCGTCACGGGTTAAGCCGTCAAAGCCGACTTGAGAGACCTTTTCCAGCAATTCGTCCACTTCCCGGCGAAGCGCCTCCATGCGAGCTTCCTCGCGCCAGCGCTCCTGAATCTGACGGTGCTCCCGCCACTCTTTCGGAGCGGCACGATGGCCGAATAGTTTCTCCCGTTTCAAATAGACGTAGCCAATTACCATTCCACCGAGATGAGCCAGATGGGCGACTCCGGAATCGGGGCGAAAGCTGGAGAGAAATTCAATCGCGCCGAAAATAAGCGCGAACCATTTTGCGCGCAGCGGAATCACGAACCAAATGTAGATGATGTTATCAGGAAAGAGAATAGCGTAGGCCGCGAGCAGACCGTAGACCGCGCCTGAAGCCCCAACAGTGGGAATGGGAGACCCTATGTTGAACAGCGCATAGCACAATCCACCGCCGAGGCCCGTCAGGAGGTAGTACTTTGCAAACTCACGTGATCCCCACTCCCGTTCGAGCATAGAACCAAACATCCACAGTGCAAGCATGTTAAAGAAAATGTGGCCAATGCCGCCATGCAGGAACATGTACGTGACGATTTGCCACACGTGTCCCGCGAAGAACATGGACGGAACCAAGCCAAAATTGTGCGCAAGGTAGCCGTCCAGGCCGAACGCATACTGCACGGCGAAGATCGTGACATTGGTCAATATTAGAAAACGAACGACATCCGTCCAACCGAGGTCGGGCGTAAATCGGAGAATCGAAAGTTCTTTTTTCAGACGTTGGTACATGGACAATCAAAACTCAAGGATTGAAATTCAAGAACAAAGGAAGCACTCCTGATCCTACCGGATCTCAACTTTCCACAGGTAGTGGTAGACGACATTGTCGGAACCGGAGCGGATCACGACTTTATTTTCACCCGGAACAAGCATCTTGACCAGCGACCATTCTTCATACCGTTCCATGTCGGCTGAGTCCGTTGTGAAACGCGGAGTGAAACCATTTAGAAACGTTTTGCCGTTCACTGCCACTACCATTTCGCTCTTGCCGCCGAGTGACAACGGGTAGCGCCGCGGTGAACGATAGAGATACAGGCGCAGATTGGGCGCTTCGTCGATATTATAGCCATCCGGCAGTTTGAAACGGAACTCGAAGTAGTCGGCTCCCTGGGGGTTGCGATTCGCATCGCCCATGGCAAGCTCCCAGCCAAACCGACTCGAGTTAGGAATCTCACGAATCCGAGGGCCGCTGGACGTGGCCTGATAACCCGTCTCATCGAAGAATATTCCAACATCAAAGCTCACATCGCCGCGCGAATTCACGATGGTCATCCCATCGGCCTGCACGGAGGCCTCGAGTAATTTGGTGTAGACCCCGGCAACTTCGGGATTTGGTTTTGACGGTGTAATTGACAGGCGCACCGGATCCGGCGCGCGGTAACCGTCCACTGCGCCGAAGGCAATATTGTATATCCCGAATTCATGCGGCACGGTGACATTTCCTTCGCCGACGAGCACGCTGTCCACAAATATCTTACCTGATACGGGAGACGTCTGAATCAGGATATTGCGTTCGACATCCGGCTTCATCGTAAAAAATACGAATTGCGTTGATGCCGCACGACCCACTCGCACAACCTGTTCTGACGGATCGCTGGTGAAGCCCTCGAGTGAAGCAGACACTGTATAGGTTCCGAAAGGAAGAGTCAGGTCAACCGGTGTGGTGGACGAGAGTTCTCGACCATTTACCATGACCTTCGCACCGGGGACAGACGAGGACACTTCAATGGTAGCCATGTCGGCCTCAGGCTCCTCCACCACGGGAGCGGGTACGTGCGCCTGCGTTTCGGATTCGCGAACGGGCAATGTCGGTTTCTCTGCCTGAGATCGCGCTTGCGATGTGTCGGAATGAAAACTGCGCCTGACTCGGGAACTGTCCGCTCTCCCGAGTTCGTTGATGGTGAGTTCTTTTGGGAGGACCTCGGGGGAGCGATCCGGAAACGAAGTCCGGTTGGACAACTCGGTCGGTAGGCCACCTTCGACATAACTCAAAGTAAACTTCAAAGTGTCTAAGGTACCGTGCTTGACATCAACGATCTGAGTGAAGGGCTGGGTCAAGTGATTGGGCAACTTCACTGTCACAGAATGGCGACCGCGTTTGATGTTGTCCACAATCCCACTAGTTGTTGTGCCAGTTGATTGAAGGTCAACAAATATTTCTGCGCCGGGGGGATCAGACAGGACAACCACGGAGCCCGTTCCGCTGGACCTTACGAAGTCGAAAAGGAGGTAGGCCAAACCTGCAGCTACCCAGACGGCCAAGAGTGCGATGACTACCCGCATATAGTGGTGACTAATATACTGATTTTGAACAAAATCGCAAGTTTGTCAAATCTAGCTGCGGCTGTGAGATCGCCCTCGTTTGGATTGCGTGTCCTCATTAGAGGCGGTGGTTGCAAGATTAGTTCCGCAAGTGGGCTTGCACGCCAGTGTGGCAGAGTGCTTGCGTACCCAGCAGTGTTTCTTCGAGAGCGTACCGCCTTCGACTCGACTCGAAGGCTCGAAGTTGACAAGCAGGTAAAGGATTTCGTATACTATAGGTTACCCAGGTTTTGACATTAGAACTGCCGCCATCATAAGTATATCAGGATATTTGACTTGAAAAGTAATTTGGCGAGCATTGTGGTTGACCAGCCAATGTCCGTGACCCGTGCGGGCCTTCCATTTGATAGACTGCCGGGATTTTCGAGAGCCTGGAAGGAGACCACCTGTGACTTGCCGCTCGCGCTGCGACGTTATGCCAGAGGGGCGGCCAATCCGAGCGAAGTCAGCGAGGCTGCATCCG
>CAZVXJ010000118.1:0-9042 GCA_964631675.1 uncultured Alphaproteobacteria bacterium | reverse complement strand
TGGAGCGGCTTGTTCGACTGGCCCGAGGAATGGGTCCGTTTTGCATCTCCTGTGACCGAGGAAAAGAGCGTGGCAGGGCTTTGGCAAGATTTATTCAGATTTCCCCGCATAGCATCGAGACTGTATCCTTCGCGAGTCGAAACACGCTTGCGTCTTCCGGCTCCTGCGATTGTGGACTTGGAATTGGCCGCGCGGGAGTTGGGAAAAGATGCGAACTTGGTGGTGGCCGTCTGGGGTACGGTGGAAGCGGGATATGTCCACTTATGGGCCCTGCTTCCCGATGAAGAGCCGCGGAGTCGCAGACAGGGAGAAAGTGTGCTTCGTAACTTGGTGGAAATCGCAGTTGATTTGGATGGTAGTGAGGCGCCTCAAGCCGCTACTGGCCTGTCTCATCTTGACCAGGGAATCAAGAAGCTCGTGCTTGATCGCAATGATCCGGACGCTGCCAGATTTGTATCCACCTGACACGATTTCTCTCCAAAGGCAGATTAGACGGAAAAGTAAAAGCCCAGCGTTATGCCGGGCTTTTGTTGGATGCTGCACCTGAACTCTTACTTGATTTGAGCCTTGAGCCAATCGAGAGTAACGGATTTCGGTCGTTCAATCGGCTCGTTCCACGCTCGACTAACGACCAACTGCCCAACCAAACCGAGCACGCGGGACACGCCGAACAGCACCGTGTAATACTGATGCTGTGTGATGCCATAGTGATGGATCAATGAACCTGAAATGGCATCAACATTCGGCCACGGATCTTTGATCTTCTGAATCGTCTGGAGTATCTTCGGGACGACTTCATACACCTGCACGGCGAGTTTGAAGACAGGTGCATCGGGACATTCCTTCTCGCCAAACTGCCGGAAGGCAACGAATCGCGGATCGGTGATGCGCAGCACGGCATGACCGTAACCCGGAATAACTCGCCCGGACGCAAGCGTTTCACGCGCAAATGCATCGAGTTCTTCATCTGATGGATTGCCCTTGAAACGATCCATTGTCATCGTCAGCCACGCCAGACATTCCTGGTTGGCGAGTCCGTGAAGCGGTCCGGCAAGCCCGTTCAATCCGGCACTGACAGCATAAAATGCGTCTGACAGAGCCGAACCCACACAGTGGCAGGTGTGAGCCGAGACGTTTCCACTTTCATGGTCACTGTGCAGCACCATATAAAGCCGCATCAGCCGTGCCAGTCCGCCATCCGCATCCGGCAGCCCGAGCAGATGAGTGAAGTTTGCCGCCCAATCAAGGTCAGCGCGAGGGTCAAGTCGTGGCCCAAGACTGTATTTCCAACGATACACCGCGGCCGCCAGTTGCGGGACCCAGGCCACGATGTTCAGACTGTCCTCAAGCATCGCCTCCCAAAGTTCGTCTTTCTTCGCACCCTGATCGTAGCGCTTACGAAAGACCGACTCCCCTTCAAGCGCGAGAATCAGTGTGTTGAATACCGCCATCGGATGGGCATCCTTCGGAAACGCCGACATGACGCTCCACACATATTCAGGGACATTCTTCCTGCGATTCAAGTCCTTCTGCAGATCCAAGAGTTCGTCCGCCGTCGGCATTTCGCCCGTCAGAATCAGCCAGAATATTTCTTCGGGAAGATTCCACGCCAGATCGATCACCGGTATATTGCGGATGATCATCCCTTTGTCCGGCGGAACTGTGGAGGTGTCGCACAACATACTTGTGATACCTCGCTGTCCGCCCAAAACCTGTCCGATGTTGACCTGGCCAAGCACATGTTCTCCATGTGCCTTGCCGAATTCTTTCAATTCGTCGCGATACTTCGGAAATGTGCGACGAAGTTTTTCAACCAAGAGAGACATTTCAGTTACCTCTAGTAATGAGTCAAGTTCCGGCCCGCATGAAGCAAGATTATGCCGGATGTTGTAGGCTTAAAAGATGCAGAATCACTGAATCAAAGTCAATCAGAATTTTGAGATTACACACGCGCCAGACCCGCATAAGTATGAACAAATTTCTTGAGACGGCTTGCATGTGATAGCTTTCACAAGTACTTCGGTGCTTCTGGTCCGCACCTTCAACACCGAGGCATCTCCTCATTGTATTTTGGAAAAGGAATCCATACATTTGGCAGGATAGCCGGACCAGGACGGGATTCTAGTTCAATCCCATTTTCTGTTCACACGTTCAGTCGTTTTCTAACCAACGTTGCTGTAGAATTATATATCGTCCAAATTTATTGTCATTAAATGTGGCAATTTCAGTCATTTTTTTCAATTTTAGATAGGATCCTGAATAGATAATGCCAAGATTGCCGAGCTTGCTTGTTCCTGACCAGATGGATTTGTTCGCTTTGCCGGTAGCGGTGATTGCGATCACATCGGTTGAGACGCTGCCTACGATTCCCGGCAGGCGCGCCCGCCATGAACCCCGGGGTACAATCTATAATTTGGCGGAATATTTTGACACGATTAATCGGGTCATCTTTAAGGGTGGGCTTGTGCCAGTCACGCTTCGCTGGTCCCGGAACCGATGGAAGAATACGCTCGGGCTCTGTGATGTGAAGACCCGTGTTATCACACTGAACACTTGTCTCGATGATGCTCGAGTGCCAGACCTGGTTGTGGCCGCTATCATGCACCATGAGATGCTCCACCTTTACCTTGGCATCTCCGAGGGGCCGAATGGAGGCAGGATGTTTCACACCCCTCAGTTTCGTGCCGCGGAAAAAGTCTTCCCCGGGTTTGAGGCATCAGAAAATTGGATCTCAGCCAACTGGCCCTTGAGGGGACGCCCTGCCAAAAAGTCGCGGCCGGCGGAATGCCGCTTCTTGCAGTACTTAAAATCGATCGACCCGTCAGGCATCACGTCACCCGCGAGTAAATCGCCGGATCCCGTGCAATCTCCCATTGTGGAACTTCCCGGTCATTGACCATGGCACGTGCAGAAAACTGCACACTGCGATCAAGGGAAAGTGAAACAGAGCAGTACTTGGTGAGTGAGACCGTGATGGCGCGCTTTACCAAATCGTCGTTCATCTCGTCTCCCGCGACGGTTAGATGGAACCCAAGTGATCGGATTACTTTGGGCGGGTCCGGAAATCGCACAGCCTCGACCTTTAGTACAAGGGACCGGATTTTTTTTCGACTTGTGTGCAGATAGTCTACTACGTCAATTCCTACGCATCCGGCACACGCAATTAGCAGCAATTGAACCGGGTCATTTGCCGTGGGAGTGGAGTCGGCGCCGCTCCTGGCATCGATCGGCACCAGGTGATTGGAATCGGCGTGACCGACAAAAATGTGGCCGTCTACAAATCGAACTTGAGCATGTGCAGGAACCACAACAGTATTTCCCATGTAGAAGAGATGATTAACGGTTATCTACGGAGTGATTTCGTGAAGAGATGTCTGGGTTTTGCGCTGATTCTGATAATAATCAGCGTTCCCGTGATTGCTGAAGAAGAGCAGAAGGCACCGCCTGTGCCGGTCAAAGCGGCATGGAAGACAACGGCAATCGCTGTGGGTGGCACAACTGAACTCGGTGTCCAATTTGACGTGCCAAAAGGGCACCATATTACAGACAAGGAGTTCGGGCTTTTCTTTGTGCAGATTCCCGAGACGCTTGGACTCAAGGTCGGTGAATCCAGCTTCCCGCTTGGCATCGCCCTGCAGGGCGAACGGGCTTACCGTGGAAAGAACACTGTCCGTGTTCCAGTTACTGCAACCGATTCGGCCGCTCCTGGCACCTATAAATTGCCGGTCAGCATCGGTTACCAGATTTGTCAGGAGTTTGGCCAGGAAGTTTGCTTCCTTCCGGTCGATAGAACAATTGAAGTCGCATTGGAAATTGTGCGGGCCGGAACCGCGATCCAGCCAACGAACTCCGATGTGTTTGCACTTGCACCGCTGGAGAAAGAGCCTGAAAAAAAGAAGTCGCTTGAAGACCGCCTGATGGCGGCACTGGAGAAAGGCTCTTGGATGGCCTTTCTGATTGCCTTCATTGGCGGTGTACTGGCTAGTTTCACTCCGTGCGTGTACCCGGTGATTCCGATAACTATTGGATACATCGGCGGGTCAAGCGAAGGGCGTCCGATGCGAGGATTGGCGCTCTCGGCAATCTTCTCATTGGGCATTGCGATCGTCTATAGTTCGCTCGGACTTTTCGCTGCGGCAACCGGGAGTTTGTTTGGATCCCTCTCGGGCTCGCCAGTTGTGTCCATCTTGATTGCAGTTGTTTTTGCCGCGATGGGCGTCAGCATGCTCGGTGTATTCGACATCGCTCTGCCGGCGGCGCTGCAGGGGGCGTTGGCTGGAGGAAGCAAGAAACGCGGATTTGTTGGACCGCTGCTACTCGGTATGGCCTCGGGACTGGTCATGGCGCCATGCGTAGGTCCGGTCATTGTTGCGCTACTCGCCTGGGTTGCAAAGACCGGTGATCTATTCTATGGATGGTCGCTGCTCTTTGTTTTCTCGTTCGGGTTGGGTATGCTATTTCTGGTGATCGGTACTTTTTCAGGAGCATTGCAAGCACTGCCGCGTGCCGGTATGTGGATGGAAAATGTTAAGAAGGGTTTCGGCTGGATCTTGCTTGGCGGTGCGCTCTACATGCTCCGCTTTACAATTCCCGATCCCTTTTACACGCTGGCGTGGAGCATGCTTTTGATTGTCGCTTCGGTGTTCGTTGGCGCTTTCGACGGCCTTGATTCGGCTTCATCTGCAGGCAAGAAATTAGGCAAGGCATTGGCACTGATGATTTTCCTCGTTGGCGCGATTTCTCTCTACAAAGGGTTGGGTCCTAAATCTGCAGGAGAAATCACCGGTGCGCATGAGAGCATCGAATGGCTGATCAATGAAGAAGATCAAGCCTGGCAGCTTGCCAAGCAGGAAGGGAAGCCGCTGCTGGTCGACGTCTATGCGGACTGGTGTGCGGCCTGCGTTGAACTCGACGAGAAGACCTGGATAGCCAAGGATGTAGTCAACCGTACGGACGAATTTGTTCGGCTCAAACTCGACTTTACGAAGGAAACGCCGTGGGTCGAGGAGATGAAATCAAAATATAAAATCACCGGAATGCCCACGGTGATTCTGCACAGTTCGACAGGACAGGAACTTACGAGGTTCACAGGCTTTAAGCCGGCCAAGGATTTTCTCGCACTGCTCGACGAACACAACTTATAGGAGAACTGAGATTTGTCCAACCTTGTTGCCGTGACCGACACCAACTTTGAAGAAGTAATATTGAAGTCAGATAAGCTGGCCGTGCTCGATTTTGGCGCCGAGTGGTGCCAGCCCTGCAAGAAAATCCATGCAATGCTCGAAGAGCTTGCTCCGGCTTACAATGACAAAGTTGTGATGGGCGAAATAGATATTTCGGCAAGTCCGGAAACTCCGAAGAAATACGGAGTACTGAACATTCCGCAGGTGCTGTTCTTCAAACGTGGCCAACTCGTAGAGACGGTGACCGGTGTCCTTCCCAAGGCAAAACTCGAGGAGAAACTGCGCAACCACTCTGCATGAAGTCGCCTGACTAAGGCTTCCTATTGCCGCGACGAAATTTCGTCGCGGCTTTTTTATGTCGTCCCTGAATCAGATCCTGCTTCAAGTGCACCCAACTCGGCTCTGAGCGCAGAAAGCTTCTCATCAATTCTCTGTTTGTCCTTTTCTGCCGCGCGGGAGATCTGGCCCGCATGGCCGGCACGCAGCCAGCCTTGCAGATTCATCGTGTGCTGGCTTTGTTTCAGCTCTTTCTCAAGTCTCGCAATCTTGAGCTTCAAATCGCGGCTTTTCTTTTCCTGTACTTCGTTCACGTTGTCTCAGGGTTATGTAGAGGTTGCATTCCATTCTTGTCGCAGTAAAATCGAAGCAAGGGTCGCGATGCAGGCGGATTATCCGCAATTCGGATGGCGGATTCTATTCGCGAAATTGCCTCGGCGGCGTCCCTTGATCTTGACCAGCCAATTTTGGCTATGACGTCACCCGCTCGTATCTGATCACCGGTTTGCAAATGAAAGACGACTCCCGCTGTGTGATCCACGTCATCGGTCGCCTTGAACCGGCCTGCGCCGAGGCTTACAAGCCCATAGCCAACTTCACGGGCATTCACATCTGAAATGAACCCGCTTCGAGTTGCGGTAATCTCGTGCGTGAATTCGGGAGTTGAAAACTTGACGAAGTTCTCTATGACTTCGGCGGACGATCCTTGGGTCTCCGCGATTTCTTTGAACTTCTCAAATCCGTCCCCGAATCGTAGTGTCCGGTCCCACAGCAGTTCCGCTTCCGCCTGGCTCGCAGCCTTTCCGCCAAACAGAATCATGGATGCTCCAAGTGTCTGGCAAAGGTTGAGCAATCTTGCATCGCCAGTTCCAGAACGAAGAATGTCCAGTGATTCCAGAACTTCCGGTGCGTTACCGCATGATGTGCCTAATGGCTGATCGGCATCGCTTCCAAAGGCGGCGGCCTGTATCCCCTCCTCGTTTGCCCAATCGACGATCATTGAGGCGAGCATTTGCGCTTCATTTTCACTCGGAAGAAATCCCCCGCGGCCGACCTTTATATCCATCACGAGCGATTCTGCACCCTCGGCAATCTTCTTTGAGAGAATGCTTGCGGCTATGAGCGGAGGAATTGCGACCGTAGAAGTTACGTCGCGCAGTGCATATAACTTGCGATCTGCCGGTACCATCTCTGCCGTTTGAGCGCCAAATGCACATCCTGTCTTTTCAAGTGCTGTAATGAACTCCCGCTCCGACAATGCGACTTGAAATCCGGGAATGCTCTGCAACTTATCCAAAGTACCGCCCGTATGCCCAAGCGCCCGGCCAGAGATCATCGGGACAGCTATTCCCAGCGACGCAATCACCGGCGCAATGATGAGCGATGTCTTGTCTCCGACTCCGCCCGTCGAGTGCTTATCGACCTTGGGTTTGCGAATATGGGAAAGATCAAATTTCCTGCCGGACGAGATCATTGAGCTCAGGAAGTCGCGACCCTCCCTCTGGCTCACTTTCTGAAAGTAAATGGCCATGAGCAGCGCCGCCATCTGGTAGTCAGGCAAGTCGCCAATCGTGAAACTCTTTACGATCCAGGAAATCTGATCTGTGGAGAGTGGCTCACCACGCTGCTTGGCGGCGATCAGTTCCACGGCATTCATGCTACTTCCTGCGGCGCTCCGGGATCATCGTGCCATCTGGAATTGCAGCATCTTTTTCAACGATGACGATGCCATCGCGAATGGTGTATCCATCACCGTCTGCATCGGGGTGATTTTCTCCCGGATCGATCACGACACCCTCGCCTATGCGGGCATTCTTGTCCACAATGGCCTTCCGAATTCTTGCATCTCCTCCAATGCCGATGTCCGGTCTGCCTGACTCCCGGTTTGCAGCCAGAGATTCCAGGCTCTCATAGTAGTCCGCGCCAGTTATGATGCTATCAGAGATTTGTGCACCGCTTCTCAGAATGGCCCGGGTCCCTATGACGGTGTGCGACAGGCTCGCGCGTTCGACACGGCTGCCGGGACAAATCAGCGTGCGGGTAACAGCAGCCTCGTGAATTCGCGCACCGGGAAGAAATCGCGGCCGTGTATATAACCTCATCTGCGCATCAAACAATTCGAACTGAGGGTTGGGTTCGGTAAGAGCAAGACTTGCACTGTAATACGATTCGATCGTCCCGATATCTTCCCAGTATCCGGAAAACGGATAGGCGAAAACTCGCCGATTGTGAATAGCGCGGGGAATGACATGGCGTCCAAAATCGAAGTCGTCTCCGGATTCCAACATCGATTCCATGGACTCAAAATTAATCATGTAGATTCCCATGGAAGCCATGTAGAGGTCTTTACCGTAGCCGCTGCCGGGAAAACCGGGACCAAGCTCCCAGCCGCGAACCATCTCGAGAGATGAGGGCTTCTCGGTAAACTCGACGACTCGACCCTCTTGATTCATACGCAAAATCCCGAACCGGGAGGCGTCAGACGCGGCGACGGGAATAGCGGCAACGGTCACATCTGCGCGCGCTTGCCGATGCAAGCTCAGCATCACACGGTAGTCCATGCGGTAAATATGATCGCCGGAGAGTATCAGCACATCTTGAGGTTGCGCCGGGCGCAGGTGACGCAGATTTTTTCGCACCGCATCGGCCGTGCCCTGGAACCAATCGTTGCTGTCAAGTGTTTGTTCGGCCGCGAGAATTGTCACATATCCTTCGCGAAAAGCGTCAAAGTTGTAAGTCAGTGCAACGTGCCGGTTGAGCGATGCCGAGTTAAATTGTGTGACGACAAATATGCGGTAGATGCCAGAGTTGAGGCAATTCGAAACGGGAATATCGATTAAACGATACATTCCGCCGAACGGTACCGCGGGCTTCGAGCGATGTTTTGTCAGCGGGTGAAGACGTGTGCCGCGTCCGCCGCCAAGTATAACTGCGATCGTGCGATCCATAGTACCTAACTCATCTCATCGATAAGGTTCAACATACGATCAGAAAGTTCTTGCGCTTGTTCTTGAGTTGGTGCTTCGGAGAATACACGCAAGATGGGTTCAGTATTCGAAGCCCGTACCTGGACCCAAGCGCGCTCCATTCTCCATTTCAGCCCGTCCAAATTATCTGGAACTCCGAATGATTTGTCCAGCGCAACTCTGTCAATTACAGCTCTCTGAATATCAAGATTCTCGAACTCCCGTTTTCTCTTGATCATAGAATACCGGGGGAGATGGCCAAAATAATCTGAAGCAGACATGCCTACATCAGCCAATGCGTGTAAAATGAGCGCCACTCCGACCGCACTGTCCCGGGAGATATGCGCAGCCGGATACATGACTCCGCCATTACCCTCTCCACCGATGACCGCGCCGTGATCCCGTATGGCGCGTGAGACGTGGGCTTCTCCGACTTTAGTCTCGTGAACCGCGCAACCGTGGTTACGAGCAATATCGTGCGTGGCGCGAGAAGTCGAGCAATTGACCACCACAGGACCTTTGGTGTAACGAAGCACGGTGTCAACTGCTGCCGCAAGTGTGAGCTCTTCTCCGGCGGGAAGACCATTTTGAAGAATAACCGCAAGCCGGTCCGCGTC